>JAYUKJ010000381.1:0-1250 GCA_043764555.1 Saprospiraceae bacterium | reverse complement strand
ACTTTCGACGCGATTGAAGCCCGCTGTCTCAAATTTACCGTATTTAGAGATGAGTTTTTTTATGGTGTCCAAACATTCTGTGTCGTCTTTCATTTTGTAATCCGTGACGCCCGAAATTTCGGAAGTTGACGTGGCGCCACCCAAAGTCTCTTTGTCAATGTCTTCGCCAATCGCCGCTTTTACCAAATACGGACCCGCCAAAAACACGGAGCCTTGCCCGTCCACAATCAAGGCTTCGTCGGACATTATCGGCAAATAGGCACCGCCCGCCACGCAACTGCCCATGATGGCCGCAATCTGCGGAATGCCCGCCGCGCTCATTTTGGCGTTGTTCCTAAAAATGCGCCCAAAATGTTCTTTATCCGCAAAAATTTCGTCTTGCATGGGCAAATACACGCCCGCCGAATCGACCAAATAGACAATCGGCAGCCGATTTTCCATGGCTATTTCCTGCGCACGGAGGTTTTTTTTACCCGCAATCGGAAACCACGCGCCCGCTTTGACCGTCGCGTCATTCGCCACAACAATGCACTGCCGCCCTTGAATGTACCCTATCATCACCACGACACCACCGGCCGGGCAACCACCTTCCGCTTCATACAGCTCAAAACCCGCGAATGCGCCAATTTCAATTTGCGGTTTTCCAGCGTCCAACAAATAAGCAACGCGCTCGCGGGCGGTCATTTTACCCGCTGCGTGTTCTTTTTCTACGCGCTTTTTGCCGCCGCCCTCGTGGATTTTAGAGAGTTGACGATTGACGATGCCGAGCGCTACTTTCATTGCGTCTTCGTTTTTGGCGGCTTCAAGATTTATCTTTTCCATAGAGTACAATATTTAATTTAAGTCAAATAAGTAAAATTGACGGGCGAAAATAGAAAAAATCGCTTGATACTGAGGGGTCCTTTTTGAAATACAAATAAAAAAGGTTTTCTGCACGACGACAGAAAACCTTTTCATTGCAAAATCAACTTTTACAGTTTCTCAAACCCATAATCGCGTTCGACCAAACAAATGCGGGTTTTGAAACTTTTATACCACAATTCACGTCCATTATCCCGCGCTTCGACGTGTTCCAACTGATATTTCCAATTGCGAATCGCCGCCAAACTCGCCCAGTAAGAGACTGTAATCCCGACATCTTCGCGCGCACTTTCGACGCCCAAAAAGCCGTCCATCGTCGCCGCTAATTCGACCATTCGAGCGGCCGTTTTGCCGTAGGCTTGTCCATCATCTTCAAGGCGCGTTGACGT
>JAYUKJ010000380.1:0-1252 GCA_043764555.1 Saprospiraceae bacterium | reverse complement strand
AAAAAACGCGCTTATACTGAGGGGTCCTTTTTTTTATAAAAAAACTAAACCATATTTGCCCTAACAAGCACGACAAACCAATATTAGGAAACGCATTTTTTCATTAAAAAAAGAGCAAATATGCAACAGAAAGAGGACAATCCACTTGGAGAAAAAAACTTTTCGCAAGCCGAAAGAGACCGTGTTCTCCAAAAATTTGAGATGCTGACCAACCTTTATGGTCAGGAAAAAGCGCAAGACCTGCTTTCGGAAAATGAAATGTCGGTGATGATGAACATCGTGGCGAATGAAGCGATTGAGCGTTATGATGAAAAATTAGTGGAAATTGCCTTCATGAAAATCAGAAAAGCCATGGGCAACAAACCACCTAAGTCTGAGGAGGAATTGGTGCGTTTGTCGGACAAATGTCTCAATACTGACGAAAAAGCCGCCTTAATTGGCTATTATGCTCAAAAAATGCGCGACCCAAGAGTCCATTAAAAAATAAAAAAACATCCTTAGGAGTCAGTCAAGTTAATACTGTCGGGTTTGTTTTTGGATGATATCAATGAATTCAACGTCGGCGAGGTTTTAAACCTCACCGACGTTTTTCACCGCAACGCCGCCGAGTGAATTCAACCTCACCGACGTTTTTCACCGCAACGCCGCCGAGTGAATTCAACGTCGGCGAGGTTTTAAACCTCGCCGACGTTTCTCACCGCAAAAAAAAGCCGTTCCAAGCAATTGGAACGGCTTTTTCAGTCAAAAAAATGCTTTTATACTGAGGGGTCCTTTGGAAGACGAATAAAAACAATTTCTTTGCACTTGATTTTTATTTCACTTTAAAAAACCTACTAATCGTTTTGAAAAAATTCCTAATAGGCGCATTTCTACTGCTTTTTGCCACCGTTTCACGCGCAAATGACACCATTGCTGCCCCCAACAAAAAATGGATTTTCAAGAAAGGACGCCACCACGCGACACCATTATTGAGCGACCGCTTTATCTCAAAGCCTGAATTGTTGCGTTGGCGCATCCGTTTTGACACGACTGCACGCTACATTTTAAAAGATAAAAACGGGCGCATCGAAGCCGACCAATACGATTGGCTGAAACTTCCCGGGATTACTTTTACACCGTGGTTTACGCACGGCAACACGGCAATGGTCGGTTGGCGGTACAATTATCAGAAGGATTCTTTTGAATTGAACACCTATTTTCACCAACGCGGCGGGACTTTTTTCAAAGACCATCCGCACGTTTGCGTGGGTCC
>JAYUKJ010000379.1:0-1252 GCA_043764555.1 Saprospiraceae bacterium | reverse complement strand
TCGTCAATCGTATCGGTGTCTTTTCTTTGGCGATTGCTCAAAAATGTAAGCGCCTCGTTTGTCGAAATCCGATAGAGCCACGTAAATAATTTTGATTTTCCCTCAAAGCGTTCGATATTCTTAAAAACCTTAATAAACGTGTTTTGAATCACGTCATTCGCATCGTCGTGACTATACACCATGCGCCGAACGTGCCGATAAAGCGGCTCTTGATACCGCGACATCAACAGCCGAAAACCGCGTTCATGCGTCGCCGCAGCGCCCAATAATGCTAAAATATGCTCATCTTCCATCTGTTCTTTCACGTTTTTCTCGTTTGCTTTATGACTGTTTTCTATTACAAAGGTTTAATTTATCTGTTAAATTGAATAATTTTTGGGTACTATCGAGTACTGAAAATTAAGTAACTATAATGTTGATTTGTAAAAAATGTATAAAGAAAACTAATATTGAAAAACTGTATATTTTTGAACCTACCTTTGTTGAACCTACTACTTTAAAATCTTTATTCATCAACCTATAAAACTTTATCATCAATATTTATGAAAGCTACCAAAACAAGATTTTTCAACGTTTTTTTCCTATCAATTTTAGGCTTATTCAGCGCAATTTCAAGTGTAAACGCGCAATTTGAGGCGGGTGTTTACGCAGGCGCTTCAAATTATCAAGGCGACCTTGCCGACGGCACCGTTATTTGGCGCGAAACGCAACTGAGCTACGGCGCTTTAATCCGTTACACACCGAACCGTTTTTTGACATTGCGCGCTCATTATATGCAAGGAAACATTCAAGCGACCGACCGCAATTCGTCAAAAGTTGACATTCGCTACCGTGGTTTCAAGGTTAAATCCGTTCTGCATGAATTCGCAGCAATTGGTGAATTTAATTTTTTGGGCAAAGAAAGCGAAGTTGCCAACGACTTTTCCTTTATGATTAATCCTTATTTGTTTGGTGGCATAGGCGTCGTCAATGTGGCGGGAACGCCCGTTGCACCGAGCGACACAAGCCCTTATCCGTTTCCAGAAGCGGGCGCTCAAAACACTTTTTTGACCGTACCACTTGGCATTGGTGTAAAAATTCAGCCTTCTCCCGCTTTTTCATTGGGTCTTGAGTGGGGCGCACGCACGGTTTTTTCGGACAAATTAGATGGTGTGAGCAAGACGACACCATCGGTTTTTTCGAGAGGTAATGACTGGTATATGTTTGGTGGGATGACGTTTACGTATATTTTTAATAGTCAATATTAAAAAAA
>JAYUKJ010000378.1:0-1254 GCA_043764555.1 Saprospiraceae bacterium | reverse complement strand
ATTCCGATAAATGTCCAAATAAAAAATTACAGATAATTTATTTTTCTTATTTTTTTTGGTCAAATAATTGAATAGTCAAAAGTAAGATTTGTCGAGGAAGAAAAATAAACTTGCATTTTATAAAAAATACCCACAATTTTGTCTTATAGTTATTTTACATGAACCACATTCTTTCACTTAAAACCGCGTCACCCATGATGATTTTAGCAATTTTAGCAATCGTAGCCGCCTTTTTCACGTATTCATTGACACAAGAAAAACCGCGCATTAGCCGCCGCTACCTTTGAGAACAATTTTAAAAAACCACTAAAAAAAAGGACTTGACCCAGTAAATGGGCAAGTCCTTTCTTATTTTTTTATGGATAATAGACAATGGAGGACCCCTCAGTATATGGCGTTCTAACGACATCCCGAAAATCGGGAAGCGCTATTTTTCACGCATTTTCAAGCAAAAATGGCATTTATACTAAGAAATTTCTCATTGGCCGTTAATTACACGTGCAATGCGCGCTTGCCTGTTGCGTCTAAGGCGGCTTCTTTGAACGCTTCCGTGTAAGTCGGATGCGCGTGACTCATGCGGCTTGCGTCCTCCGCCGATGCGCGGAATTCCATCAATGCCACAGCCTCGGCTATCATATCAGCAGTGCGTGGTCCGACCATGTGGACACCGAGAATTTCATCGGTTTCAGCGTGTGCCAATATCTTTACCATCCCTTCCGTATCCATACTTGCTCGGGCGCGCCCCAATGCTTTGAACGGAAATTTACCCGATTTATAGGGTGTTCCAGCTTCTTTCAATTGCTCCTCCGTCAAGCCAACCCCCGCCACTTCGGGCCACGTATAAACGACGCCAGGAATCAAATTGTAGTTGATATGCGGTTTTTGCCCCGCAATAATTTCCGCAACGAGCGTGCCTTCTTCTCCCGCTTTATGCGCCAACATGGCGCCTTTGATGACGTCACCGATGGCGTAAATACCCGCCACATTTGTCTGCAAATGACCATCTACGGCGATTCTACCGCGCTCATCTTTCAAAACGCCCGCATTTTCCAAACCTAAATTATCGGTGTAAGGACGGCGACCGATTGCGACCAAACAGTAGTCGGCTTCGATGCTCAAAACTTCTTCCGTATCGCGTTTTTTATATTCAACAACTGCCGAATTTTCCTTCGGCGTTACGTTTGTTACGCCGTGCTTTAAGATAAATTCGACGCCCAAACCTTTCATAGATTTCATCAATTCTTTTGAGCAATC
>JAYUKJ010000377.1:0-1254 GCA_043764555.1 Saprospiraceae bacterium | reverse complement strand
CGATATTTATTTTCTTATTTTTCACGGGATTAACCTTATTGGAAGGTCCTAAAAAATGGGGACTCGTTGCCGCAACGGTCGTCATGTTGATGATTGCTTGGGGAAAAAACTTCTTTTTCTACGGCATCATGTTCGATTTTTTTCCATTATTTGACAAATTCCGCGCACCAACGCAGGCTTTAGGCTTGGGTTTGTTGCTTTTGATTGCTTTTGCGTCCATAACTTTTCAAGCCTTTTTCGACCCCTCAGTATCGTCGGCAAAAAAGCAACGTTCGTTGATGATTGGCGGCGGCGTGACGGCTTTGTTGTGCCTTTTGGCAATGACAAACAGCGGCCGAGGCGCGCAGGACGCGAGTCCGAATTTGCAAGGTATTCTCGACTTGATAAAAGACGACCGCTCGGCTTTGGCACGCGCGGACGCGATGCGCTCGTTGTTTTTGGTCGCTGCTTCAGCGGGTTTGCTATGGCTGCTGATTAAAGGCAATTTGAAATCTTGGATGGCGATTGCGGGCATCGGCGTTTTGACAATTGGCGACTTTTGGACGATAGGTAAACGCATTATGTATGACGAAAAATTTGAAGAAAAAGGAACATTGGCTAAAACCCGCGACCCACAACCCGCTGATTTGAAAATTATGCAAGACAAAGACCCGAATTTCCGCGTCTTGGATTTGCGCGGTGGCGACCCGTTCACGAATGCCGCAACGTCGGCATTTCACAAGTCGGTCGGCGGTTATCACTCGGCGAAGTTGATGGTTTATCAAGAAATGATTGCGGAACATTTGAGCAAGTTTGAGCAAAATGCGCCGATTTTAGGTCAAAAAAATATGCCACTCTACGGTATGTTGAACGCCAAATACATCATGTTGGACGACTCGGAAGCGGGCGTTCAGATGAACCCGTTGGCTTTGGGCAACGCGTGGTTTGTCAAAAATGTAAAAGTTGTACCAAACGCCGACGCTGAAATTATTGAAGTTGGCAAAATAAATCCGCGTTTTGACGTGGTTTTCCAGCAAAAACACGCAGAAACGATTGGTGCAACGACTTCTCCGCAATATGATTCGACGGCAACGATAAAAATGACGACTTACACGCCCGATAGAATTGACTACGAATCGAGTGCAAAAACTGCGCAGCTCGCCGTTTTTTCGGAGGTTTATTATCCTGCGGAAAAAGGTTGGAACATAACAATTGACGGACAACCCGCCAAGTTTGCGAAAGCGAATTATTGCGTTCGCGCGGCAACAATCCCCG
>JAYUKJ010000376.1:0-4196 GCA_043764555.1 Saprospiraceae bacterium | reverse complement strand
AATGTGACTGATAATTTGAATGTGCCTTATTTTACAGATGCCGAAGTTTTGGAACTTTTGGGACAACATGAAACTGAAACGGGGCAATTATTTGACCCCTCAGTAAAAACGAAAATTTCAGAGATTACGGCCAATCAGCCGGGTTTAGTGAATGGTTTTGCGGGCAGATTGGTGAGCGATAATCCTAAAAAAGGACTGATTGACTACGAAGATTATTTGATGGTTGAGCAATGGTATTTGAAATTAGGGATTGATAAAAACGTGTCAAATATTATCAATAAAGGTAAAAAACACAAAAATTTCTTGCAACAACTGCTCTTTACGGAGGCTAAAATACCTTTCCAAATTTATAGAGATTACATCCAAGAACTCTACGTCAATGGCATTATTACGTACGACCGTGAAAATTTTATCACTTTTCGCGTGCCGCTTTACCGAAAATGTCTCTACGACGCCTTCTACCCTTACTTAAACGGCGAACAAGGACGCATTCAGGAAAATCTCGATATTAGCGATTATTTCACGCCCGAAGGCTTGTTGTTTATGCCCAAAGTTATCGAAAAATATAGAGAATACGCTCAAAAACGCGGCTTTAGATTTTTCTTGGAACGCGACGCCGACGGTAAAGTTGTGTCAATCAAAGAAGCCGCTTTGATGTATAGTTTTGAAACGTATATCAACGCTTTTCTCGGCGTCGTCGGCGGCACATCTTACATTGAAGCACACACGAATCTCGGGCGAACGGACATGATTATCAACATCCGCGGACAAGAAGCCGTGGTAGAATCGAAAGTATATCAAAATATTACGCAATTTGAAAAAGGCAAAGCACAAGTCGCCTATTACGCGCACCGCATGGGATTGACAACGGCGACGTATTTGGTTTTCGTCAGTTCGACCGTGACGCACAAAGACGTGATTGAACTGCCCGCGTTTTTTGAAGATAAAAATGTGTTTGTCACAACTTACATCGTGCGTTTTGATTTGGAAACGGATTTTTAGGACCCCTCAGTATAAACGACAAAAATCCTCGCAGAACTACGTGTTTTGCGAGGATTTTTTATATTTTTCAACAGGACAACTAAGCGACGGCAAAGCCAGAAAAATGTCGCGCAGATGGCGGAACGAAGCCTAAAACAATGTCGTTGCGGTCAACACCGGCTGCCATGAATTCATCGACAACTTCTCGTTCTGTATTGTTGCATTGCATCCAGATTTTGCCGCCGATAATATCAAAATGGAAAATCGGTCCAAATGTGTAGTGATTGTTGCGCCAGCCAATTGACAGCAACTGAAAGCTGTTGTTTTCTTTATCAATCAAAATACGGCGTTTTGTATTGTCGTCTGAGTAGCTCAATGTTTCCGCATTATAGCGTTTGAGGAAATCAATGACAATATTTTGATATTTTGTTATTTTATCCATGCGACGATGTCATTTTTTACTGGGTCATAAACAACTATTTTTGCTTAAATACGCGCTGATGATTTCTGAATGACGGGTTTTTGAAAAAAACGAAACCAAATACCATCAGGAATTGCCAAAAAAAGCACGCGATTAGGGTCTTGTATTTCCATTGCGACATAATAATCATTGAATTGCCCAACTGCTTTATGAAATTCATTAACCGTGGAAGGTCCAACAAAACTTTTAACCTCAACTGCAATTGTTAGCTCATCTTTTTCAGCGGCAATGAGTGGTTCTGCACCAAAATCAATCTCATAGCCTACATCATCCACTTTCACGGGATACGGGTCATGTGTAATCCGCCATCCATCTTTTTCTAAGGCTTGGCGCACGTTGTCGTGATAAAAATCTCTTGCCATCGTAAATTGTTGAAAACAATTAATCGTTGTTAAAAAGAACAAAAATAGATATTGTTCTAATTATATCCTAATTTCTCTTGACTATAAACGTGAAAACGCCTTGCAAACGCGTATTTTGAAAGACGTTTTCACGTTTATACACAGCCACATTGTCTGTTATTTTCATACTCAAATTTTTAATTTTTAATCCCGATTATGTCGGGATACTGAGGGGTCCTTTTTTCTTTTTAAATTTTTCCTATTTTCCTTTGTTAATTGTTTATTAATCCTACATTTGCTAAATAGGAAATAGTGCAAAATTGCTTTAATCTGTTGATAATCAATTACTTAAAACGCAAGGAACAATGAAGATTCTCCACATTTCAGCCGAATGTTATCCAGCCGCTAAAGCCGGTGGACTTGGCGATGTCGTCGGGGCATTGCCCAAATATTTGACCGAAGCAGGTGTTGACACTGCCGTCATTATTCCAAAATACCATACGAAATGGCTCGTCGCTCAAACCTATAAAGAATTGATGCACGGCACGGTTCGTTTAGGTATGTCTTACATTCCTTATTCGATTGAAGAATGTTACAACACAGCGCTTGGCTTCAAATTGTACGTTGTCAATTGCCCGCAGTATTACGACCGAACGGGCGTTTACACGGACGAAAACGGGGTCGGCTATCGCGACGAAATTGAGCGCTCGTTGCTCTTTCAACAAGCCGTCATTTATTGGGTTATGGGTTTGCGCGACCAACCAAAAGTGTTGCATTGCCACGACCACCACACGGGTTTGGTGCCGTTTATGGTGAAATATTGCCCTGAATATCAAGCACTTAGCCACATTCCGACCGTTTTTACGATTCACAACGGCGAATATCAAGGCGCGTTTAGTTGGCAAATGTCTGAGTATTTGCCGTATTACGAAGCCGCCGCAAAACCGCTTTTGGATTGGAACGGTGCGATAAATCCGATGGCTTCGGCCATCAAATGTTGTTGGAAATTCACGACCGTTTCGCCCGGTTATTTGGACGAAATGAAGAACAATTCGGGCGGTTTGGAATGGCTCATGCACAACGAATTGCGCAAAGCGTCGGGCATTTTGAACGGCATCGACACCCAAGTTTGGGACCCCGAAACCGACCCGTTGCTCGAATTTCCGCTCAAAGACGGCGACGTCGATGCGTTCAAGGAAAAAAACAAAAACCTGATTTGCGACACTTTTGGTTTGAAAAAAGACCTCCCGCTCATCGTTTTCATCGGTCGCCTTGTTAGCGAAAAAGGCGCTGATTTGTTGCCTTCGCTCATCGGGCGCTTTTTGCACGAAGGCGGTGGCGCGTGTTTTGCCGTTCTCGGCACGGGAGACCCCTCAGTATCGGACGCTTTTGTAAGGATGTCGGAGCATTTTGGCGGTCAATTTGGCTGCGCGATTATGTACAATGAGGCGCTGTCGCACCTTATGTACGCGGGCGCCGATTTTTTGATGATGCCAAGCCGCGTCGAACCTTGCGGACTCAATCAAATGTACGCTTTGCGCTACGGCACGATTCCGATTGTGCGGAGCATCGGCGGATTGCGCGATACGGTTCAAGATATTGGCGCGCCTTTGGGCGGCTCGGGCATCCGTTTTGCGCATTTTAGCGAAGCCGACGCGCGTCATGCGATTGACCGAGCGATGCAATTGTGGTGGGACAGACCCGACGAATGCGACGACTTGCGCGAACGCATTATGACAATTGACAATTCTTGGGAGAACTCAACGGCGCGTTATTTGACCATTTATCAGCAAATCGCGGCGGTTTAACACATGGTTTTTATTTAACACATAGGCACATAGGAGACATAGTTTTTTTACTTTTCATAAAAAAACTATGTCTCCTATGTGCCTATGTGTTTAAAAAAAATTATGTGTTAAAAAAGGTGTTAAAAAAATATTAGATATTAAACAGTAAAACAAAATGACACCTGCCATCAAAAACAAATTTCCCATTTTCAAGTACCATCCTGAATTGGTTTACCTTGATTCTGCCTCAACGACGCACAAGCTGAAAACCGTCATTGAAGCCGAAATGCGTTTTTATGAACAACAAAACGCCAATGTTCACCGCGCTATTTATCCTTTGGCGGTTGCCGCAACAAACGCTTACGACGGCACGCGGGAAAAGGTGAAAGCGTTCATCAATGCGGCTTCAACTAAAGAAATTATCTTCACGAGCGGCACCACTGAGGGCATCAATTTGGTGGCCCAAAGTTTTGTTTCACATCAATTAAAAGAAGGCGATAATGTCGTTATTTCGGCAATGGAACACCACGCGAACCTCATTCCGTGGCAACAGGTCTGTTTGCTGAAAAAAGCCGAATTGCGCGTGATTCCGATGGATAAACAAGG
>JAYUKJ010000375.1:0-1255 GCA_043764555.1 Saprospiraceae bacterium | reverse complement strand
GTAGTGCGTTTTATATATTTTCAGAATTTAAAAGCTATTTTTGCGCTTAAAAACTGATGCCCAAAATAGTATCCTTTTTATCGCTCAATGAAGCGACTGTTAATTCTTTAACTGCCCTATTGAGTGGCGGTAAATTGTTTGTCAGAACTGTCAAACGTATCCAAATTTTATTGGATTTACAAACTAAAACGCCTCGTGTTGTTTCAGAGAATCGTGAAGTTAGTTTAGCTACCGTTTACTACGTCAAGAATCAATATTTGCTTGAAAAGGACTACAAAATGGCGATATATGATGCCCCTCGTAGTGGTTCTCCTGTCAAAATAGAAGGCAAAGTACGGGCGCAAATCACGGCTATTGCTTGTTCAGACGCACCAACAGGTCATCTTGAATGGACATTGCAACTCATAGCCGACAAAGCTGTCGAAATGCGTTTGATAGATAGCATTTCTCGCAGTAGTGTCCATCTTATTTTAAAAAAAACGAAGTTCAACCACACCGCCAATGCTGTTGGTGTTTAGGCGTCATTAATGCCGTTTTTTTGTCCTGTATGGAACGTATCTTGCATATTTACGAATTGCCATATGATGCGCTTTATCCTGTGATTTGTTTCGACGAAAAACCATGCGCTTTATATGGTGATATTACACCACCTGTTCTTGCTAAAGCTGCTGAATTTGACGAGCAAGATAAGGTTAAAAAGCCTGGAAGACCGAAAAAATATGACAGCGAATACAAGCGAAATGGTGCCTGTTCTGTTCTTTTAGCGATTGAACCCTTGACAGCTTGGCGCAAGGTTGAAGCCTATAATGACCGAAAAGCACCGACTTTTGCGCGTTTCTTCAAGCAAATCAGTCAAGATTTTCCAAATGCGCTCAAAATTAGAATTATTATGGACAATTTGAATACCCATGCGTTTGCTTCTTTTTACAAATTATTACCCGCAAAAGAAGCCTTTGAATTGTCTCAACGGTTTGAGTTTTTTTTTACGCCCGTTAAAGGCTCATGGCTCAATATGGCGGAAATTGAATTGTCTGCTTTTTCTCGTATTTGCTTAGACAGGCGACTAGATTCAATCGAAAAAATGAATACCGAAATTCACCAACTTGTCAAAGAACGCATGGAAAAAAAGGTCATTATAAATTGGCAATTTACAAATGTAAAGGCAAGAGAAACCTTCAAAAGACATTACAATATTGTTAATCCCAAAAATGAAATATAATTGTTATTATTCTTAAAATATATAAAATGCACTACT
>JAYUKJ010000374.1:0-1256 GCA_043764555.1 Saprospiraceae bacterium | reverse complement strand
AAGACGGCATCTTAACCGCCTACGAAATCGCACAACTCAACCTCTCCAACACCGAACTCGTCGTGTTAAGCGGTTGCCAAACGGGATTAGGCGATATTTGGGGACGCGAAGGTGTTTTTGGCTTGACGCGCGGCTTCAAACTCGCGGGTGTGAACCACCTCATCGCCAGTTTGTGGTCAGTGCCTGATGCAGATACGGCTGAATTTATGTCCGCTTTCTACGATTTGTATTTGTCTGGAAAAAATATCAATGCCGCCTTTGAAGAAACGCAAAAAGTGATGCAGCAAAAACAATCCGCGTATTCATGGGCAGCGTGGGTGCTGATACGTTAGGAAGGGAATTAAAAATTAAAAATTGAGAATTAAAAATTGGGTGTGACGTACCCCCTCAGTAAAAACGTGAAAACGTGAAAACGCCTTGCAGAACTCACGTTTTGCAAGGCGTTTTCACGTTAAAATGGGCTTTTCTTTGGGTCTTGTCTTGAATCAAAAAAAGCTGAAATAATCAAAGTTTTTCCAGAAAGTCGGTAAAACATCTTTCTGTTTTTATCTACGTTGATGTAATGGACTGATTTTGTTGTCGCCGCTTTTCGATAGGTTTCTGGATTTTTCATCGCCTTCTCAATAGCTTTAGTTACGGCATCCACGAAATTATCAGCCGCTTGACGTGAAAACGCTTGCTCTAAATATTGGGCGTTTTCTTTCACGAATTGTAAGGCTTTTTTTACGCCATTTTATTTTTTCAACCATCTTGACAATTCTTTAAGGGCGTTCTCATGGCTCACCAAATTTTCTTCATGATAAGTTTCTTCAATGGCTTCGGCTAATTCCTGTTCTTGCTCCGCCGTTAACGCAAAGTCATTGTCATATAATTCTTCCTCCGTCACTTGCCTAAACACTTGTTTTAAGCGCAACAAAATTTGCTCATTATTGACTGCTGACAACATATCGTGCAGTTCGCCTTTTAATTCTAAAACGTTCATTCAAATTCGATTTTAAAATGTAAAAAAATAACATCGTCTGCAAATATACGGCTTTAATTTAGAAGCAATCAAGGTCTTCGAAGAAAATAATTAATTTAAAAGCATTCAAATTCCTACGCCGCATGGAAAAACACCCCCTCAGTATAAAACGTCAAAACGTGCCTTTAATCCATCTTTTTCAACACATCCTTGATTTTATTCCTAAAATACACCTCCAAACCCGTGTCATTCGCCAAGGCTTCCAACGCTTGTTTGCCTTTCTTTTTGTCCATCA
>JAYUKJ010000373.1:0-4209 GCA_043764555.1 Saprospiraceae bacterium | reverse complement strand
ACGGCGATTGCAAAGCGGATGAAGATGAAAAAAATCGACGGATTGATGTGAAAATTAATGGTGTTTTGTAGAGGCGCAATATTGGCAAAATCAGCCCTAACGTGGTTTATACTGAGGGGTTCTAAAAAATTTAGCGGACAATAAAATAAGGCTTGGAAGGATTCAAATCCGCCAAGCCTTATTTATTAATGCGTCGATAATTTTGTGAAATTACTTATTAAACGGTCCCTCATTTATCCAATGAAAACCTCTTTTGACGAGTAGGAAATCGCGCTTTTTGCGCTTCAGCAATTCAATATACAGCGAATCATTGCCGACTTTGCCCGTCAAAATCAGGCTCGTTGTGTCGGGTTGTTGGAAACTGAACACGTATTTAGTTGAGTCCGCCGCCGTATTAAATGTGATGGTTTTGGCGGAATCATTTTTCACAAAAACCATGCGCGTCCGCAGTCCCATATCGTTTGTTGCAATCATAAAATCCTTTGTGCCTTGGTGGTCAATGGCTAATTTCTCCCACCGCAAAGTGTCAATTACGGTCACTTCTGCCGCATTTTTCACGTGTTTTGCGACCGCATAACGCCCGTAGAAATTGGATAAAAGCGCCTCGGGTTCGTCGTTATCATCCATAACTTGCATCACAATCGGAACGATGATGCTGAGAATTAAAAGCACTTTTAGGACAATTCGACCAATTTTCAGGCCTTTTTTATCAGCAAAAACGGGCTGATACTGAGGGGGTGCCGCCGCGGGTTTTTGAAGAATAAAAAAGTTGAGAAGCCGCTGAAAATCAGGCGCCACCAAATAGGCACCGATTAGAATCAGCATAAACGAAAAAATTTTGACTGGCACATCAAAACACATATTCAGGACGAAAACATTCACCATAACGCCCATTGAAATCAAGGCACCGAGCAAGGTCGTTCGCCTGAAAATGAGTAAAAAACCCGCGAGACACTCCATAAATCCCGCAAAAAATTGATATTTAGTGGAATAAGCCATGAAAATCCACAGCAAGCGCATCGGACTCATGTCGCCGACTTGTTGATATAGATTATAATTATTTATAACGCCAAATTGCGACGGAAAGACCTTCGCAAAGCCATAAGTGAGCATCGTAAGCGCTAAAAAATAGCGTAAGTAAATGTGATTCAGATAGCTCAACGCATTATAATTGCCGCGTTTTCTGTCCAATAATCCCCAAATTACGCAGCCAATTGCGGCTAAAAGCATAATGACGAACAGTTGAACCCAACTCCACGTTGTGTCGCCGCTACCGTTCGGACGTATGATGATTTCAGGAATACCAAAGAAAATTTTGCCCGCCACATTGACCAATTTATCCCAACCGTTTTCGTATGGGTCTTGAATAAATTCGCCAACAACGGGCAATTCACTTATTGGAAACGGAAAGGTATTGAGGATAAAAAAGAGGAAAGCAAAACGAAAAGCCGTTTTTTGAAAACCCGACCAGTTAAGGTTGTTTTCAGTTGATGCATTAAGGTCGTTCATTTAGATGACGTTTTTAATAGATTTTAAAGATGATTTTTTCGGACGCTAACATAAAGAAGAAAAATGGACCCCTTAGTATTTTTCCTTTTCTAATTCTTTTTTTGAAAAACTTTTCGATTAAACTTTTTTAATCGACTCGGAAAGACTACTTTTGCGGGCGTTTTTGACAAGAAAACGTGGTTTTGGCGTGAAAAACCGCTAAAATGCTTAAATTCTTCTTTTTTTTTAACAAAATCACTTCGAGTATCATGCGTAATTACGAAGTTACCTTCATCGTAGATCCCACTCTGTCGAGCGATGAAGTAAATGCGACAGTCCAGAAATACAACGATATGTTGACCGCAGAAGGTTATACACTCGTTCATTTCAACGAAATTGGCTTGCGTCAATTAGCCTACCCCATCAACAAACGCCACAGCGGTATGTATTTCTGCATCGAATTTGGCGGTGAAACGGGTATGTCAATTGATAAAATGGAATTGGCATTGCGCCGCGACGAAAAAGTTTTGCGCTTCCTAACGGTTGCTCTTGACAAATACGGCGTTCAGTATAACAGCGACAAACGGACAGGCAAAGTGGGCAATCGCCGCGCCGAAGCGTTGAAAGCTGCTAAGGACAAAGCTGAAAATGCGGAAGAAGTTCTCGTTTTAGACGGAGACGCCGCGTAAGTTGAGCCGCGCAGTCGCGCAATGAGTGACCCTAAATTTTCGATAGTAAAATTTAGCTTTTCTGTTCAAAATTAAAAATCTTTAGTCATCAAAAAGAAAAAGATTATCGCCAAACAGTCCACGAGCAGGGACGATATTAAGTTCTTGAGCAATCCAAATATTGGTCAACAACGTAAAAAATACTGCCGTTTCCGCAAGTTCGGAATTAAATATATTGATTATAAGGATGCAGACTTTTTGCTCCAGTTCATCAATGAGCAAGGCAAATTATTGCCGCGCCGCATCACGGGCAACTCGCTCAAGTATCAGCGTAAAGTAGCTCAAGCCGTTAAGCGCTCGCGCCACTTAGGTTATTTGCCATATTTGGCTGACCTTATGAAATAAATATAAGTTATTAATTATGAGTTATAAGTTATGAGTTTACGATAATACACACGTAAAATTCATAACTTATAACTCATAATTCATAACTCATCTCCTTAATTTAAAAATAAGACATTTCTATCATGAATATCATATTGTTGAAAGACGTTGAGAAAGTGGGCGAGCAATACCAAACCGTTAAAGTACGCGACGGTTTTGGCAATAATTTTCTCATCCCGCAAGGCATGGCAATCGTTGCAAACGATTCTAATCGCCGCAAATACGCTTCAATTATCCGTGCCTTAGACAAAAGAGACATGGCTAAATTGGGCGAATACCAAGCAGTTGCTGCACAATTGAACGGCAAAACCGTGAAAATTATGGCAAAAGCGGGTTCTTCGGGCAAACTTTTCGGTTCAGTTGACAACAACCAAATTGCCGCAGCTATTGCTGAACAATTGGGCGTTACTGTTGAGCGCAAGAAAGTGGTTATCGAAGCTATTAAGGAAGTCGGAACCCACACAGCGTCCGTTGTTCTCCACAAAGAGGTTGTCGCTTCGGTGACGGTTGAGGTGGCAGCAATTGGTGCTGAAGTAGCTGAAGAAGCTGCTGCATAAGTCTAAGTGTTCGATAAAAAATAAAAGCCGCGTGGTCGTTTGACTACGCGGCTTATTTTTTTGTTGAAATAGGACCCCTCAGTATAAAGGCAAAAAAATAGCTAAAATCGAGTTTTAAAGCTCAGTTTTAGCTATTTTTTTATTCGCAACTTGTTGATTCTCAATATTATTAGTCGGTAATCGTCTCTAAAAAAGCTGTAATTAATTTATGCGGTTTTTTCGTGCTTGAATTGTCTTGTGGAACAAATAAAGTGGCGATAAAAAACGAGTGATTTATCAATTCCATTATACGCGCTTCTTTGTGTTCATCAGTTCCCACAATTTTTAACCCATGATTGTGCAAAAGGTCTTGATATTTTGGATTTAAACCGAAATTGCAATAGTATTTTTCAGAGATAGTATTCGTTTTAAAAATGCTAAATGTTTTGGATGTTTTATCCACAATGTTGATGTCCAATTTATTGCCTTTCAAATCACAAGTCAACGGATTTATGACTAATTCCGAGGCATAAGGATCATATTCAGCGTGTTGAGCGTCTTTTGTGCCCAGAACATTGCGCGCAAATTCAATGACAATATGTTGAAATCCACCGCAAGTTCCGAGCGTCGGTACATTGTTTAACCGGGCAAATTCAATGATTTTTAAAGTCCCCGACATACTATTGTACGGACTTCCTGGCGCTATCCAAAAACCTGAATAGTCGGTCGTTATTTTATTGAAATTTGGTTCAATTGAATCTGTTGGAATCCAATCTGCTTGCAAATCCAATTTAAAATGTTCCAAAACGTGGTTTATCGCCTCATTTGTCGCCACATGAGGTCGAAATGACCCATTAAAATCACCAATGATTGCCAATTTTTTTTTCATTTTTTCAAATGTTCCTTAGAAATGCTCAAAAAATCGCTTTTATACTGAGGGGTCTCTTTTTTATGTAATTTTAAAATTATGTTTATGTAATTTTTAAATTAAGTCTATGTAATTTTTAAATTAAGTCTATGTAATTTTTAAATTAAGTCTATGTAATTTTTAAATTAAGTCTATGTAATTTTTA
>JAYUKJ010000372.1:0-15188 GCA_043764555.1 Saprospiraceae bacterium | reverse complement strand
TTCAAATACTGTTTTTCCGTCATGCCTTCGGGCGTTCGGTACATATTTGGAATCGGCAAACGGTAAATATCGGGCGACATCGAGCCATAGCCTTTTTTAAACAAATTGTATTTACTCGTCAAGCTCATCGTCAAGGTCGTGCGACCGTGGTAAGCGCCTTCAAAGGCAATAATGGCGGGGCGTTGCGTGAAATATTTAGCCATGTTGACGGCGTTTTCAACCGCTTCTGAACCTGAATTTGAAAACAAGGTCTTCTTTGGAAAATCGCCCGGCGTCAAAGCGTTGAGCATTTCGGCAAGCTGAATCGGCGCTTCAAACGTCGTGACAATTTGACAAGTATGAATGAATTTATCCATCTGTTTTTTCATCGCATTGACCACATTTTGCGGCGAATGACCAACGTTTATCATACCGATACCGCCCGCAAAATCGAGCAACGTGTTGCCGTCCACGTCTTTTACGACCGCACCTTTGGCCGATTCGACGACGACTTCCGTCGATTTTGCCGCGCCCGAAGGCAAAGCTGCCGCCCGCCGTGCGAGGATTTCACGGCCAACTGGGCCAGGAATGACGCATTTAAGGTCGATTGTATTTTTAACTTTAACCGAAACCAATGTTCCCATAATTTTTCTTTTTTTGTTTATAATGATTTAAAAATCGCGGTGCGAAGTACGGCTGTTTGCATTTGATTTTATAGAATTTTGTACGTTAAGTCGTCGGTACGTCAAAATTAAGAATTAGAATAAAAAAGCAGTTTATACTGAGGGGTCCTATTTTTCACGTAAAAAATTGGTTTTAAATAGCGCCATTTAGAAATCTTGCTTACTTTTCGACCATATTAATACAGTGATATTAATAAAAAATTTCAACTTTTAAAATCAATCAATATGCAAAAGAAGATGCTCCTATTGACCTTTAGCATTTGTCTGCTCACGCTGGCGTGTAAAAAAAACAACGATACACCCGTTAATCCAGCTAATCCTGGCGGCAAAGACACGACCAAAGTGGCGACAAACACCGCGCTCATCACCTTGCCAACGGGCTGGTCTTACAGCGCGGCTTTGTCAAGTGGAATGCCGCTCCAAACGGCGGGTGTTTTTGAGTACAATCTGGGCGCAACCAAGGCTTTCGCGTTCGTTTATGACCTAAATGACACGACAATTGAGTTGACAACGGCTTTAAATACAGGTCGAAAAACGCCTGCGGAATGGCACTTAAACGAGTCGGGAACCAAGCTGGCGGTCGTCAACGGCGGCTATTTTGACCTCAGTAATGGTGCGTCTTACAGCGCGGTTATTAGCAACGGCGTGCAGCTTTCGCCGAATGTTCGGGCGTTGACGCGGCTATTAAATGGCGCCAATACGACCTATTATCCGACGCGGGCCGCCTTCGGTTTGCTCAATCGCGTGCCTTCAGTAAACTGGATTTATAACACAACGGGAACGACAAATTACAGCTACTCGGCGCCAAGTCCGAATGCCTTAAACACGGCACCGCAAGTGGTTCCGAGCGCTACTTTTCCGTCAAATGGCGCACTTTGGCAGGTAAATCAAGGCATTGGTGGCTCGCCGATGCTGATTAAAAACAATAATATTCTGATTTCTGATGCCGAAGAGTTGATTGTTGTTGATAATACGTTGGGGCGTTCAAGGACGGCAATTGGCTACACGGCTCAAAAACGGGTCATTTTATTGGTTATCGAAAAAAGTTCAGCGCGGGGAACCGACGGCGCGTCACTCGCCCAAGAAGCGCAATTGTTGAAAGACATGGGTTGCACGGATGCCATCAATTTGGACGGCGGCGGCTCGACGTGTTTGCTCGTTGGCAACAATGGTCAAACGACGAATTTACCCGAAGGTGGCGCGCAACGGGCGGTGTCAAGCGTGATTTTCATTAAGAAGAAATAAAAACAGACACCCTCAGTACAAAAGCCGTTTTGACCCAATTTTAGGTCAAAACGGCTTTTATACTGAGGGGGTCTATTTGTTGTTAAACCCGTAATTTTGACTTATAAAAAAGACAATCTACCGTGAAACACGGACAATTTCCTGAGAAAATCTTTATTTTTTTGATTCAAAAAACGCCAATGTCCCCAAAAAGAAATTGCTCACCGAACCGTTGTGGTCACCACCCGGCACTGTTATAAATTCAACATCAGCACCCCTTTTTTTCATGGCATCAGCTGCGGTTACGGAGTTGAAATAAGGGACATACGTATCTTTATCGCCGTGATAAAGCCGCGTCGGCGTCTTTGGTTTCCAATCAAAAACGTCATTGTCCGCAACGGCGGTCAACAGTGCCGCATCCGTGCCTTCGGTAACGCCTTTTTTGAAATTAGCCGTCAACAAACCGTCAAAACTGCCCAAAATTCGCGCATTTTGTTTTTGCGTCTCAATTTGCGCCGCATATGGTTCAATAAAGTAGGTGTTCAAGGGTCGATTGAGTTTGTAAATACGGTCATACGTGAGCAAAACCCAAATGTAGGAAGCGTTGTGAGTAGCATCACCGCTTGACTTTGTGACCGCTAAAGTCTTGAAACCCAACGTTTTATTGTAGGCACCCGCGCCACAACTCGCCGCTTTGAGGGTAAATTCGGTACCCGTTGTCTCCTCAATTTTTTTCTGCAAAGACATTGTTGCGAACCCGCCCTCGGAGTAACCCGCGATGTAAAGGCTGTTGTTCCAATTAATTTTTTGGTTCGTAATCGCTTCTTTAGCCGCCCGCAACATATCTAAACTCGCCGTTGCCAAACCCTCTCGATGCTCGTAAGGGTGCGGCAAATTGTTGGAAGTGCCGTAGCCGATGTAGTCAGGCGCCGAAATAATGTAGCCAAGCGACGCCAAAAACGTTGCGGTTTGCCCTTCGCCACGCGTAATTGTGAGATAAGACGGGGCATCTGCATCGTTGAAAATGGTACCGTGCTGGTAACTCATCAAGGGCAGCGCGTCAGTCGAACCCGTCGGCACAATCAAAGCACCCGACGCTTTTATCGCCGTCCCGTCCGTATTTGTCGTGTTATAAACAATTTTGTATTGTTGAACACCATTTTTGATGAGGAAAGCAAACTGCGGAAGCGCCGCCGTAAGTTCAGCTTTGGTGTACTCTTTTACCAAGGTTGCACTCACCAATTTGGGTTGCTGCGTCGCCTCATTTTCCGTTTTTTTACACGCAAAAACGACGAAAAGTAGGGCAATTGGTAAATATTTAAAAAAATTTACTTGCATTTTTTTATGATTTTAAGAATGAAAAAAGATTGAAACATTATCGACATTTAGCATTGGTCTTGGAATATGATAACGCAATAATGAGGATTTAGTTTTACGTACAAAGATGATAATGAAATTTCAAAATTTCAAATTTCAAGGCGCAATAAGTTGATTATCAAGGGTTTGAAAATTCCAATTGCACACTTTATTTAAAATCCCTAAGCTACGAAACGCCCCATTTTGAGGACAAAAAGGCACATTTGAATGTCAAAAAGGGACCCCTCAGTATTTGCTCAGTATTTGGCACTACAAACGCCCCAAAATGCGCCCAAAACTCAAGGCGGGCGTCAGAAGCATGCCACCACAAAACGCATTGCCGCTCGTGGCGCCCGCACCTAATATTTCGCCTGCGGCGTAGAGTCCCTTAATCGGTTCGCCGTTTTGCCGAACGACTTGCAGTTTTTTGTTCACTTTCAAACCGCCGAACGTAATGAGGTTGATGGCGTGCGTCAAAACGGCGTAAAATGGTGGGTGTAAGATGTTGTCATTCAATAACTTACGTCCAAAATCGACGTCTCTTTGCTTGTCAATATAGGCATTAAAACGGTTAATTGTGTTCAACAAATTATGCTTCGGCAAACCCGTTTTGTCGGCCAACGCATTCAAAGTATCGGCTTGCCACATCACTTTTTCTCGTTTTGTTTCCTCTAAAAACTGGTCTGCCGTCCACCAAAGCAGCAACGGCGGCGCAGTTTTACGCGTATTTTCATCAAAAATTATCCAAAAACGACGGTTCGGCAAGGCGGCAACAACGCGCTCACGGACGTCGGGATTTGGCTCATCTTCGTTGATAAAACGCTGCCCATTATCATTGACGTACAGCTCATGCGGTTCGCGGTCAACAGCATTCGAGACGCGCGCCCAAACACCCCAAAAATCGCTGCGCCCGCTGTTTGGTTCCAACTCAATGCCGCCATTTGTCGATAAGGCTTTTTCGGCGTTGTGAAATACGGCGCCGTACTTTTCGGCAATGACAATGCCGTCGCCTTGCGCATTCGGCGAAGCGGTCGAAATGAGCCTCGATACTGAGGGGTGTCTTTTAGAAAAGAGTTTGTGATTTGAGGCATAACCGCCCGTTGTTAGCACTATTTTATCGGCATAAAAATGGCGCAGTGTTTGCTTTTTGCTCATGGTGATAATACCCACAACTTGTTGGTTATCAGCAATTAATAAATTATTTAAACTCAATTCTAATTTTAAAACGATGTTTCCTTTTTGAACTTGCGCATCAAAAAGTGGCGTCAAAACTTTGAGAATTGAGCGCCCCATATCTTTCCCAAAATGCGTTCTCGGCGTTGAATAAGGCACGTGTCCGTGAACGATTTTGGGACTGTCTTCGGCAAATTCGAAGCCATTTTCGGCGAGCCAATCGATGGTTTTTGGCGCTTCTTCGGTTGCCAAACGTATCATCCACGCGTCGGCCGACCACTTATTTATCCGCATTACGTCGTCAAAATGCGCTTTAGGCGTGTCCAAAATGCCTTTTTCGGCTTGCACTTTTGAGCCGCCCGCGCTCATTTGCCCCGCCGTCAGGTGCAGTGTTCCACCAATTCGGTTGTCTTTTTCAATCACTAAAACGCGGCGGCCACGCTCCGCAGCGGTGATTGCAGCCGCCATTCCTGCGGTTCCCGCGCCGACGATAATAAAGTCAAATTGCATTTTTTATTGATTTTAAATGATGAATTTGAGTAAAATACTGAGAGGTCCTAAAAACCACTTCCGATGCTTTCCAAAAGTTGCCCTCAATTCCGCATCATCATCCGCATACCACCGCTCCGACCGCCGCCAAACATCCCGCCCATCGGATTGAAAGCGTAGGTGAACGACAACATAGCGTAGCGACCAAGCGACGTGACGTATTCGTCCTGCACATAATTCTCGCTTGCCGTGCGGCTGTAACCTTTGTTTTCATTCAAAATATCGACGATTTGGAACTTCAATTCACCGCGATTTTGCTTCAACATATACTTAGAAATCGACGCGCCAAGCAACGGAATGCCCAAACTTCTGCCTAAACTACCACCTTGAACAATGTTGTAAGTGAACGAACTACCAATTTTCAAACCCAACGGCAGTCGCCAATTGAAGTCGGTTTCGACGTCATAAACTTGGTATTTTTGATTGTTGTTTGACTGAATTGAGAACGACGTCACGTTGTGATTGACCGTGCCGCTTACCGATAAATCGAATGAATCACGAACGGTCAAATTGAGTCCCAAAGTCAAGCCGATACTCGTACGGTTCGTCAAATTTTCAAGGCTACTCGTTTTGGCTTTAGGATTTAAAACATCATCTGAGCTATTTACCAAGCTAATGCCACGCCCATAACTGAAATTTGAGCGCATATTAAAACGCAACAATTGCGGCACCAAAGGCACATTGTAGCCAACAAAACCATTGCTGCTGATGTCGTTTCGGACGTTAATCGGTTGCGACAAACGGCGGAATGACGTATCGATTGTTTGGGCAGTTGTGATTTTGTTATTCGTATAATTCACGCTAATATTGCTAAAAAATGCGCTAAAAGTCGATTGATTGAAGTGATTGTACCCTAATCTCAATCGGTGATTGTATTCAGGAATCAAGTCCGAATTACCCTTTGACAGATACAACGGATTCGTATTATCATTAATAGGTTGTAGTTGTGAAATACTCGGCTCACGCACCGACGTTTCATAACTAATCGTCATGCGTTTGCCCTGCACGGGACTGTATTCAAAACGCAGATTCGGCAAGCCAAAATTATAATATTTTTCAATAACTGTATCACGTGAAATCAATTGTCCGTTCAAATCCGAGCGTTGATATTGCAAACCCGTTGAAAAATTCCACTCTTTTTTATTGATTCTATACGTCAAACCCGTGCGCTGATAAATGTAATCATTTATATATTTGTTACTCAAGTTGGCGTCAAAACGCTGCTCATTGTTCACCGATTTATACACCTCGCGCTTGGCATCATTGACAGTTGCGTTGTACGAATAGTTGGCTTCCAAATATTGTCGTTTGCCCAAAGGCTCCGTAAAAGAGAGCGTTCCACCGTAATTATTGCGGTCATTCACGCGATTATCGTCTTGTTTTACCAAACTATCGACGCCCAAACCATTGCGGTAAAAAGTTTGCGTCGCGTTCAGATTGCCATCACTCGTGCTTTGATTGTAGTTAAAAAACACGTTCGCCGAAGCCGTTCGGCCTTTTTTCATAAACCGACGGCGCAACAAAAGGCTGTTTTGCGCGCTCATGCCGCCCCCCTCAGTAGTGTTAAGATTTAAGCCTCTATTTTGAGGCGTGCCGTCACTGCGGCTGTTCAAACTTTCGACCGTACTGTTGTTCGTATTATTGGTTTTTGACAGGTTTGATGTAAATTTCAGAGACGTAAATGTGTCAATTTTTTGGTCTAAGGTCACATTCAATCGGTGATTCATGTTGTCTGTCAACGACTTAGCTTTTGTATTTGAGAAAAACGTGCTTGTTCCCAATATATTTTTACGGTCGGTTACCGTATAGTTATCGCTGATTTGGTCATTCAGAAAATAGCTCATACTCAGTTCCGTTTTCTTTGAAAAAACCTTGTTATAATTCACGCCACCCGACCACGTTTTGTAGTAACCTTTCGTACCGCCCATGTCCAAAGGCACGCCACTCGAATTGTCGGAACTGATCCGACCGCCACCACCGCTTGCCATTTGGCGCGTTGCACCCGTGAAGCCCGCGTAATCGTCGAATGAAAAACCCGTTTGATTGATGTTATTGCCGTTGCCGAGAAAAGATAATTGCTGCGTTTTCGAGAAATTATTAATCGCAAATTTACCAATAAAACGACTCGCCATGTTCCCGTTTTCGCCACCGCCGCCGAGTGTTCCATTGCCAAAAGTGCCCTGCGAATAGTCTTTTTTGAGCTGAATATCAATCGTTTTCTCGCGTTCGCCGTCGTCAACGCCCGAAAACTCGGCTTGGTCACTGCGTTTGTCATACACTTTTATTTTGTCAACAGCGCCAGCGGGTAGATTTTGCAACGCGATTTTAGGGTCTTTTCCGAAAAATTTCTTACCATTTACGAGGACTTGTGTCACGGCTTCGCCTTGCGCTTTGACGTTGCCATTTCTATCGACTTCCATGCCCGGCAATTTTTTTATCAAATCTTCCGACGTCGCATTTGGCTGAACTTTGAAGGACGACGCGTTGAATTCCGTCGTGTCGCCGTTGATTTTCACAGGGTCACGCTCGGCTTTTATGACCGCTTCGTTGAGCAATTTACTGAGAGGTGTCATGCGGATGCCGCTGAGTTCGAGCGTGTTGCTGTTAGTCGGTTTGGTGTCTTTTGCAATGTCTTGAAAGTAAGGTTCGTAGCCAACAAAAGTCAATTTCAGGAAGCAATTAGCGCTTAGATTGACATTTTTAAGCTCAAAAGTACCATTTGCTTTTGTCCTTCCGAAGGAAACAAGCGACGAATCGGACGACGCCAAAAGCAGTACCGTCGCGTTTTCCATCGCCTTACCGTCACCGTCGGCAACGATGCCCGTGATGTTGATTTTTTGGGCAAATAAATGTACTGATACAAGTGTAAGCAGGAGCGTTAAAATCTTTTTCATTATTGGAATCTGTTGTTTATCAAGCAGTTAGATGATTGATAATATTTTAATTTTTTGCAAAACTTTTTTTTAGATAAAACTCAAAAGTAGATGATTCTAAATCAAAGCAGTTGTTAATTCGTAAACACTGAACGTTAAAAAAGGTTAACAAAAAAAGGACCCCTCAGTATATGGCGTCCTTACGACATCCCAAACATCGGGAAAGCAGCTTTTTCTTCGTTTTTCATTAAACTACAAACGTTGCATACGGCTTTATGCTCGTATGCAACGTTTGCAAAAATCTCGTCAAGTGATTGCCTTTAAGATTCGTTCAATGTTGAACGCACCCACTTGACGAAGGATAAATCAACACCCGACAATGCCGCAATGGTTTCGTCAGAAAAATCAGAGTTTAGGCAAAGATTCTTAATGACGTTGAAAGTCACCTCTTTGGTCACCTCTTTGGTCACCTCTTTGGTCACTTCGGCAGTCACCTCTTTGGTCACCTCGGCAGTCACTTCTTTGGTCACTTCCTTAGCGATTCTTTTCATTTTCCTCTCAGTTCTTTTTTCATATTTCTCCTCGAATTCTTCCTCAAATTCTCTACGGAGTTCTCCTCGGTGGCGGCTTACCAAGCGGAGATATTCATCATGGTCTTCAATATGTTGCACTTCGGGGAAGCCCAAAATATCGGTGCGGAGGCGATTGATTACGGACATGATTGCGGCGTCTTTTTCGTACACGGCAAAATCTTCTTTGGTATTATCAGGATTGCGGGTTTTTTCCGCAAACTCAAACCATTTCAGATAATTACGGTGCTTGGTGTTTTTAATTATATTTTTTTGAAAGGCGAAAATTAAGCGATTTTTGGCTAAAAAGTCAATACCTTTTGCTTTATTTTCAACTATTTTCAGAACTCTTTGGCGTTCTTTTTTCAAATTTCGCCAATTTGCTCTTTGCCAAAGGGCATCGTTTCTAATAAAATCCACACTTTGCTCAGGCAAAACAGCGTAAGCAACGTAGTCTTCATCGAATTTCAAAAGCTCATCTACCATCCAAACTAAGGTAATGGAAGGCACTAATTCATCATAACTTAACGTCTTTTGCGTTTTTTTATCCGTTAAATCAATGTCTTTACGCGTCATATTTTCTAATTGTAAGACATTGTTCAAAGAAAAATAACTAAAAAACCGCTTTACAACATCAGATTTATGCCATTGTTGCATCTCGATAATATAGTATTCCCCATCAATTTTACAACGATAGTCAAATTCAACCTCAACTGACGCATCCGTAATTTTATGCGCTAATGGCAGCAATTCTATTGACTCTATCTTGACATTGAAAAAATTTTCTAAAAACGCTTTCGCAATATCAAGGTCTGAAAAAACTTTTTTGAAGAAGCGGTTGTAATTCAAAGGTGCTAAATATCTCATGTATGTTTTGGTTTTGAGATGTGAGTAAGGTATTTTAAAATCCAAAATTAGCACCACCTCAGCATTTAACCAAACATTTCAAAACATAAAGTTTTTAATTATTAGTAAATTAACAATTTGTTCGCCAAATACTCCGTCAATAACTTCTTCTAAATCAAGGTTGAAACATAGCGACGTTTTGTCCGTAAAAAAAGGGCATTAGCTAAATTCCAACAAAATTAGGACCCCTCAGTATATGACGTCCTTACGGCATCCCGAACATCGGGAAAATGCTTTTTCGACGAATCTAAAGGGCAATAAATTATAAAATTCATTTTATTCATAGCAATTTCCAATACTTAATCCATGACAAGCAATTATTTAAAATCATGTTTAAACCATTGCTCATTCAAAACGCTTAACATCAAATACGTTTTTTTTATTGTATTTATCTTATTGAAAATAAACGTATTCGGACAGGTTGAAGTTTGCAACAACAACCGTGACGACGACAGCGACGGCTTCATCGACTGCGCCGACCCTGATTGTGGCTGTGCCGCTAATACCTTTACTTGCGACAGCAAAATGTACATGGTGCGCGCCAATCCCGCCGATTTCAATGCGACAAATATTGAAGAATTATCCATTTCGGGCAGCGTGCCGACTTTGAATACACTCTACATTAAACCATTCGTTCTCAATGGTTTATCTTATTTCAACGGTTATTTATACGTCATGTCGAGCGCAAAAGACACTTTATATCGCATCGATAAATTAGGCAATATAATCAACTTAGGGAAGGTCGCTAATTTGCCCATTCCAGTTACGCAATGGTCGGGTGCAACCTGCGACCGCGACGGCAATATGTACGTCATTGAAGGCGTAAATGCGCCCAATTTTAGAATGTACAAAATTCCCCTTCTGCCTGGCGGAACCTATACAGCGACTCAAATTGTCGGTACGGGCGCGGGTGGTGCCATTGCGCTGCCGAACAATCCCGCCGATATTGCCATTGACGAAGCGGGGATAATGTATGCGTTTATTCAAGCCGATTTAAACGTAACTACCGCAAACAGCGGACTTTATACAATTAATTTAGGAACAGGTGTGCCAACCAAAGTCGGAACAGCTTCGTTCATGGGTATCAGTATGGGCAGTCTTTTTGCGGGTGATGATGGCAAAATGTACGCCTACGGTTGTAACAATCAGACGTCGGCTTTCAATCAAAATACCTTCTACGAAATCAATAAAACGACCAGTGCTGTCACCGCTTTGACCTCAACAGGTTCCTCGGTCGGTCGGTCGGACGGTTGTTCATGCCCGTGGCGCGTAACTTTACAACGCGCCTCACCCTCCGTTTGTACCTATCCGAATGGCGCTTTTAACTGGGATTTTACGCTTAGAAACCAAACAGGTGCAGTCTTGAATAATATTAGTTTTACCGATACATTGAACAATCGCTTCTCCTATAATTTCAATATAGCGACTATGCAAACAACCTTACAAGCGATTTACGGCGTTGGCACGACCATTAGTTTGTCCAATCATAATGGTGGGACGAATAATTTGTTGAGCATCACAGGCATGAATATTCCGCTAAATGTTACGACTTTCAGTTTAAATGTCTTCATCCCGTCCACGAGTGTTTTTACAACCAACGAAATTGTCTATCAACAAGCGTATTTGAAAAATTTACCTTCCTTTCGCGGCACTTTTGAAAGCTCAGATTATCCAGTGACGACGGGACCGAATAACGACGCTTCGCCCGTGACGATTAAAGTGTCCGCAGTGCGCATTATAACGGGAACAAACCAAACAATTTGTTCAGGTCAAACGGTAAGTTTTATGGCCGAAAACGCAGGTGCAGGCGCCACTTACGCGTGGAACTTTGGCACGGGAGCAACGCCCGCAACCTCAACCGATAGGGGACCTAATGTCGTTACTTACACAACAGCAGGAACGCAGACCGCCACTTTAAGTGTCACGGCAAACGGTTGCACTGGCACCATTTCAACGCCCGTAACTGTCAATAGTACCCCCTCAGTATCCGCGCTTCCAAACCAAATAATTTGCACGGGAGGCACCGCAATTTTGACGGCAAGCGTATCAGGCGGCTCAGGAACGCCCGTCTATCAGTGGCAACAATCGACCAATAATTCAACTTGGACAAACGCTTCTGGCGGCTCGGGTGCAACGACAATAAGTTATACAACACCTGTTTTAACGGTAAATATGTATTATAGAATTATTGTTACGTCAACGCCGACGAATTGCTCGTCAACTTCCGCGAGTGCGTTAATCACCGTTATTCCCGACCCAACAATTACTATCGCCACGACTGCTTCCATTGTCTGCAACGATGGTGGCGTGAGCCTCAATGCCACCGCAAATGGAGGAACGGGAACCTGCACAATCCAGTGGCAGTCGTCGCCAACTGCTGTCACAGCTTGGACGGATATTAGTGGACAAACAAACGCCACTTACACGACGCCGAGCTTGGCAACGGGACTAAAATACCGCGCAAAAATCACGTGTTCGGGCAGTGGTTGTTGTAATTAATAAAAGATATTTTTATATTAAATAATATTGGTGTATTTGCGCGCTTGACAATATCCCAATATCGTCTAATATCCAAATATAAATTAAAGACTACTCAAAAAACCACCGTCAATTGGCACATTCACACCATTAATATACGCCGCAAAATCGGACGCCAAAAATGCCGCCGCCGCGCCCAAATCGGATGGTAAACCAATACGTTTTGCGGGAATTGAGGCGGTCATATTCGCCATAACGGTCTCTTTTGACACATTCGTAGCCGTTGCGCGCAGCGCAATCAATTCGTTCAATCGCTCCGTTTGAATGAGGCCTGGCAACAAATTATTTACCGTGATGCCATAGCCACCAAGCTCGATGCTCAACGATTTTGCCCAATTTGCCACCGCTGCTCGAATGGTATTTGAGATGCCCAAATCCACTTTTGGTTGCTTAACGGTTGATGATAAGACCGTTAAAATGCGTCCGAATCCGACCGCTTTCATCGAAGGGACAAAGGCCTGAACCAGCATCTGGCTTGCCAAAATCGCTTCTTCAAAATAGGCTTGATACTGAGGGGGTGTCCCATCAAAAGCCGTTGTCGGCGTTGGTCCACCTGAATTAATAACGAGAATCGAAACGGGCATTGCCGACGTTTGACGTTGATAATCAATAAGTTGCACTGCCAAATTTTTTAAATCGCCAAAATTAATCGCCAAAAAATCGTGTTTTTGACCACTTGGCGTTGGCAGTTTTGAGACTGCGATAGCGAGTTTTTCGGCATTTCGACTCGTCAAAGTAACCGTTGCACCGCAAGCTGCGAGCTGTTCGGCAATTGCAAAACCGATACCTTGGGAACTGCCGCCAACAAAGGCGCGTTTGCCCGTAAGTGAAATAGTCATAATTTACTTATTTTTGATTTTATAAAGGTTTGGCAACTTTTGAAAAGTTGCCAAACCTAAAATGAACGCTCATTTTTCCTTACTATATTTGCCCGTTCATGTGAACAAAATATTAAAAAATAACGACAATGGTATTCAATTTACAACCCACTTTAGAGAACGATTTACTCATTATCCGACCATTAAAAGCCGATGATTTTGACAACCTCTACAAAGTCGCATCCGACCCACTTATTTGGGAACAACACCCCGCGCATGACCGTTATCAAATAGACATTTTTAGAACTTTGTTCAGCGACGGTTTAGCTTCTGGCAGCGCGTTGGTGATTATTGATAAAAAATCAACCGCAATAATAGGCAGTACACGCTTCAATCCCGTCAAAGAATCCGAAAATGCGATTGAAATTGGTTGGTCTTACTTGGCGCGCGCTTATTGGGGCGGCAATTATAATAAATCCCAAAAGCATTTGTTGATGGATTATGCGTTTCAACACGTCGATAATGTGTGTTTTTACATCCATAAAGACAATGTGCGTTCTCAAAAAGCGGTTGAAAAGTTGGGCGGCACGCGCATCACGCACTTGAATAATCAGCTTTTAAGCACGCGTACTGGCGTCGATTTTATCTATAAAATTGCTAAAAATAAATGAAACATCTAACCGACCAATTGCGCCAAGCGATGAGTCAAACCGTCCGCATTCCTGATGATGAATGGGCGGCTTTTGAACCCTTTATTCGTTTGAAAAAATTTAAAAAACGGGAAAACTACACCGTTGAAGGTCAAATTTGTCGCGAAGTTGGTTTTATACTGAGGGGATCTTTTCGCCAATTTTACGTCGTGGATGGCGAAGAAAAAACGACTTTTTTCATGTTTGAAAACAGTTTTGTCAGCGATTATGAAAGTTTTGTGAAACAAGCAAAAGGTGAATTGACGATTGAAGCGATGGAAGATGCCGAGATTTTGACCTTCGACTACGCAACAATTCAACGGTTTTACCGCATTTATCCGACTTTTGAAACCTTCGGACGGCTGATTGGTGAGTATCTTTTCACGTGTTTGCAAGACCGACTCAAAGGTTTTATGCTCAATTCGCCCGAAGAACGGTATCGGCGTTTTCTCAACCAGCCTGAAAGTAGCATGATTTTGGCGCGGGTTCCCCAACATTATATTGCGGCATATTTGGGCATTACGCCCGTTTCATTGAGCCGAATTAGGAACCGATTGGCAAAAATGGCTGTCGGTAACGCGTGATTTTTTAGAAGAACAAAAGAATGGGGACATATAATTTTTTGTCATTCGGCACGAGTCTTTTGTTTTTTAACAACAGAACAAGAGACTCGTGCTGAATGACAAAAAAGGGACCCCTCAGTATAAGGTCGTTTTTCTTATCTTAAGTTAACGTTTTAAGCCTTTCAAGACCCGCACCTTTGTAGTATCAATTTATTTTTCTCCACTGATTTTCATTGATTAATGCGGATTCAAAACGCAGCTAATGTTAGCCCGCGTTAATCTCTAAAAATCCGTGGAGAAGTCACTTTAAAATAAAAAATAATGCACACAATATTGGGAATCAACGGAAATGTTGGCAAACTACTCGCTGTCGAACTTACTAAAAAAGGCGTAAAAGTGCGCGGAGTAAGCCGACGACCGTTTTTGGGCAATTGGGAACACGTCACCGCCGACGTCTTAAATTTGGAACAATTGACCGCCGCCGTCGCAGGTTCAGAAGTCGTTTATCTCGCCGTCGGGTTGGCATATACCATCAAAATTTGGCGCCGCGATTGGGTTGTTTTGATGCAAAATACCATCGAAGCGTGCCGCCGAACCAACGCTAAATTGATTTTTATTGACAACGTATACATGTACGGACGCGTCGAAGGTGCAATGACCGAAACGACGCCCGTGCGGCCCACGAGCGAAAAAGGAAAGGTGCGCGCCGAAGTTGCCGCGTTGCTTTTGACGGCTATTGAAGCCAAAACATTAAGTGGCTGCATTGCCCGCGCTGCTGATTTCTATGGACCTGATTGTGATAAAAGTGGCTTAAATACGACCGTTTTTGAGCGTTTTCACGCAAAAAAGTCGGCTCAGTGGCTCGGAAAAGCGGATAAAAAGCATTCTTTTACTTTTGTTCCAGATATGGCAAAAGCCTTGACGATTCTTGGAACCGACGACCGTATGCACCAAAGCACGGTGTGGCATCTGCCGACGGCGGCACCCGCTTTAACGGGTTTGGAGATGATGGAAAAAACGGGAAAAGTGTTCAATATGTCACCAAAATTCTCCGCAATTGGCGACTTTATGCTCTCCGTTTTGGGCATTTTTATCCCAATCATGCGTGAATTGAAAGAAATGTCTTATCAAACTAATTTTGATTACGTCTTTTCATCTGAAAAATTTGAGCGCGTATTTGCTTCAAAACCAACGAGTTACGCAGATGGTATTCAGCAAACGGCTGATTTTTATTTGAAAAAGTAAATAAATAGGACCCCTCAGTATAA
>JAYUKJ010000371.1:0-1260 GCA_043764555.1 Saprospiraceae bacterium | reverse complement strand
AATATAAACGCGCTGATTCTGATGGTTCACTAACAGCTTTGCGCCAATCGATTGTTGAAGCTGTTTTAGATTTGACAAGTTTAAAAAAGGGGGTAAATCTATAAATCAGCTAATGCGTTAACCCTTATTCGCAAGCTGTCCGCAGGCTGCATCAATGTCCTTTCCACGTGATTTCCGTACCGTAATTGCCACGCCGTTTTTGCTCAAATGCCGTGCAAAACGGTCAATATTTTCGTCCGCCGATTTCAAAAATGGCGCGTTGTCAATCGGGTTGTATTCGATGATGTTAACGCGGGCGGGAATGCGTTTACATATTTTAATTAAATTATTAGCGTCTGCCAACGTGTCGTTAAAATTCTGAAACGTAATGTATTCAAAAGTAATACGATTGTGCGTTTTTTGATAAAAATAATCGAGCGCCGAAACCAAAACGGCGAGATTGTTTTGCTCGTTTATCGGCATAATTTCGTTGCGTTTCACGTCGTCGGCTGCGTGCAATGAGAGCGCCAAATTGAATTTTACGTTATCATCTGCCAATTTCCGAATCATTTTGGCAATGCCCGCCGTCGAAACCGTAATGCGTTTTGGCGAAAAATTTAACCCCTCAGTAATGAGCGTTACGCTGCGCAAAACATTTGCATACGTGAGCAAGGGTTCACCCATGCCCATGTAAACGATATTCGTCAAAGGACGTCCAAAAGTGGCGATTGCGTGCTGATTTATCGCCACAACTTGGTCGTAAATCTCGCTTGCGTCCAAATTTCTAATGCGTCCCATGCGTCCCGTTGCGCAAAAAGTACACGTCAAAGAGCAGCCAACTTGCGTAGAAACGCAAACCGTAAATCGATTATCCGTCGGCACGGGAATCAAAACGGCTTCAATCATATGCCCGTCGTGGAGCCGAAAACGCCCTTTTATCGTGCCGTCCAAACTCCGCTGAATTTTATCTTCCATAATCGGACGAATCATAAACGTCGTGTCGAGGCGTTGCCGAAGGTCTTTTGATAGACTCGTCATGTCGTCGAAAGAGCGCGCAGATTTCGTCCAAAGCCAGTCGTAAATCTGGTTGGCGCGAAATTTCTTTTCGCCGAAGGCAAGCATCGCTTCTTCGAGTTGCTCGCGGGTAAGTTGTCGGATGTCTTTTTTGACGATTTCAGTAGCTATCATGGGGCAAAGATACGAAATGATGCCGAAATACTGAGGGGGTCAGTTGACATCAATGTTTTGTTTTATTTGATTACAAAGGGATTTAAGCGGTGT
>JAYUKJ010000370.1:0-4214 GCA_043764555.1 Saprospiraceae bacterium | reverse complement strand
TCACAGTTATTTAGGCTTAACGCACATCATATTTGCGATATTTGCCTTGCTTTTTGGAACCGTGGTTTTGCTCAATCCAAAAGGCAGCGAAAAGCACCGCCGCATCGGTTACGCTTACGTGATTTCGATGATTCTGATGAACGCTACGGCAATGGGTATTTATAATTTTGGAAAAGCGAACGTGTTTCATTTTTTCATTATACTAAGCCTTTTTACGCTCACAATGGGCATTTATCCCGCCTTAAAACGCACCCAAAATTGGCTGTCTCGTCATTATTATTTTATGAGTTGGTCGGTTGTTGGTTTATACTGCGCTTTTTGGGCAGAAATGGGCGTTCGGCTGTTCGATATGCGCGCGTTTTGGTGGGTCGTCATGGTTGCCACAATGGTTACATCGGCAATTGGCGGTGTTGTTATTCACAAATTAGGTAAAAAAATAAAAGCGGTAAATAGTTATTAAAAACAGTAAAAATGAAGAAGCTAAATATGTTAAAAGACACTGATAATCAACCAGTTACGCCCGACAAATCGAAAAATATATTGAGCAATACAGCGGCGCAAAATGTATTTTTCAAGCCCAATTTGCAAGGCATTTTATTGTCTTTGGCGATTTGTATTATCATGACTTATGGGTTCAGTGCCATCGCTTATTTTACGCTTGAATTGACGAATGAGAACAATCCGTTGCGCGACATTTATAAAGGTGTTTTTATCACAAATATCGTAAATGGCATAATGGTTATGTTGACTTCTTACATTTTTATTCAATTTTTTTCGGATAAAATAAAAGCTAACTGGTTGAAATACAGCGCATTAGTAGGATTCAACTTTGTCACAACATTGATTGCCCAAATATTTGTCGGTTTCTTTTATTGGCGAACGCTTAATTACAGTGCTGATAAAAAAAGCGAAATTCAAGCGGGTGCTTCCGTGATTTATTTAATTATTCCGTTGGGTGTGGCGTGCATTTATTTCTTTTTTTGGCAACGTTCACGACAAATGACGCGCAAAATCTCGGAGCAAGAGTTTCAATTAATTCACCTTGAAAAACTCAAAACGCAAGCCGAATTAGACGCTTTGCAAGCCCGCATTAATCCGCATTTTTTGCACAATTCGCTCAATAGTATTGCGGGTTTGGTGCATGACGACCCCGATAAAGCGGAGCAAATGACCTTGCTTTTGTCTAAACTTTTTCGCTACACAACGGGTGCAAAAGACCAACATTTTAACTCAATAAAAGAGGAATTGGAGATTGTAAAAACCTATTTAGCTATCGAACAAGTGCGTTTTGGCGACCGGTTGACTTATGAGTTAAACGTTGAAAAAGGCTTAGAAAACAAGCAAATACCGCGCTTTTTGCTGCAACCCATCGTGGAAAATGCCATAAAGCACGGCATTTCTAAATTGTCGCAACAGGGTTTGATTCGCATTGAAATTACGAAAGAAAATAATGATTTAATCCTTGCGGTGCATGACAACGGTGCGCCGTTTTCGGACAATTTTTTCACAGGTTACGGCTTACAAAGTATTCAAGATAAACTTAAATTGTTGTACGGTACGCAAGCGCAATTCATAGTTGAAAATGGGGATTATAAACAAGTGATTATTAAGTTGCCAATGTAACGCGACTTTCAAGTCGCGGCGTGTGAAAAAAATAACCTTTCCTTACGATTTAAACGACCTAAAAGTCTCTTTTACATTAAAAAAAACTTAAACACGATGTTAAAAACAATCTTAATAGACGACGAACCCTTGGCAATCAGCCGATTAAAACGCCTTTTATCGCGCTACGAAGCCGATTTTGACATTATTGCGGAAGCAAAAAATGGTCAAGAAGGCTTAGAATTAATTGAAAAACACCAGCCCGAACTCATTTTTTTGGACATCGAAATGCCCGAAATGAACGGCTTTGAGATGCTTTCCAAACTGAGTTATATGCCGATAGTTGTCTTCGCAACCGCTTTTGACCAATACGCAATTCGGGCTTTTGAAGAGAATTCGATTGACTATTTATTGAAGCCAATTGAGGCAGAAAGGTTGGAAAAAACGGTGGAGAAATTAAAGAAATTTCAACAAAAACCAATGGATAATCCATTCAATACCAATCTTTTAGAAATGTTGGAGAAACTAAAGCCGAAAAAAGAAATCCATTCGATTTCCGTCAAATCGGGCGAGAAAATTTTGTTTATTCCATTGACCGATATTGCTTACTTTGAAGCCGAAGACAAATACGTTTTGCTCAATACGATTGACGGGAAACGCCATGTGACGAATTCGACAATCGGTGCTTTGGAAGAAAAACTGCCCGATAATTTTATGCAAATCAGCCGTTCAGCAATTGTCAATTCAAAAGTGATTAAGGAATTGCAAAAGAGTTTTAACGGCAAATACGTCGTAATTTTGAAAGACATCAAGGCGTCAAAAATCAAAACGGGCAGCACTTTTGGGGATAATTTGAAGAAATTGATGGATATTTAAGCGTTTATACTGAGGGGTCCTCTTAAATGAAAAAATGGTAATGAAAAGTGAGCGTGTCACTTTTTATTACCATTTTTCATTTAAAAGAACCCCTCAGTATTTTCCATAAAAAACCCTTATTATACCATTATGCGACGTAGTTTTGCACCCTAAATCGGCATAATTCCATGCTCAATTTCTAATTCTTAATTTTTAATTTTTAATTCCCTTAAAGTGAATCCAAGTTGGTTATCAAGAACAACGCTTTTGGTCGGTGAGACGAGCGTTGATATTTTACAAAAATCTCACGTGTTAGTCGTTGGTTTAGGCGGCGTTGGCTCATTTGCGGCTGAATTTATTGCCCGCGCGGGTGTCGGCGAAATGACAATCGTGGATGGCGACGTCGTTGACCCGACGAACCGGAACCGACAATTGCCCGCTTTGGCGACAAATCACGGACAATCGAAAGCTGAATGGATGGCAGAACGTTTGACGGCGATTAATCCTGAAATAATACTCCACGTTCGCAAAGATTTTTTGACGCCCGACAAAGCCGACGAGATTTGTCAAGCCGCAAAATACGACTACGTTATGGACTGCATTGACAGCATTACGCCAAAAATTTTCCTGATTTTGTCCGCAAAACGCAATGGTTTACGCATCGTGAGTTCGATGGGTGCGGGCGGAAAAATGGACCCGACACGCATCAAAATTGCCGATTTATACGATACTTACACCGACCATTTTTCGCTACTGCTGCGAAAAAGATTGAGGCGACAAGGCATGGCGGCGGGCTTAATCAGCGTTTTTTCCGACGAACCTTCGCCAAAATCGGCGATTATGCTCACCGATGGTTCCAATTTTAAGAAATCGGCTTACGGCACGATTTCTTATTTGCCCGCAGCTTTTGGTGGGGCGTGTGCGTCGGTCGTGATTCGCGGTTTGATTGGCGAAAAAATTGAGTTGCATAAAAATAAAAAATTGGATGAGATGAAAAAAAAGCGGGTGGATTGGAAGAAAACACCGCGTAAAACGAAAGACGAAGCGTAAAATAAATGTGTCAATTTTAAGCAAAAAATCTTGCAAAATATTACTAATCCTTGTTTAATATCATGCATTAAAATGTTCAAAATAACGGAAGAAAGATTATTCAAAATGGTATTGGCAGTAGTCATGTTACTATTTCTCATATTTGTGAGTATCTCAGAAGCAGAGAAAAAAGTAGATAAAATTAACGATTTGAAAATCAATGGCACTGAAACAGAAGCACTTACGTATAATTACAGAATAGAAAACGTAAAAGAAGGGAAATACAGCAGAGATAAACAAGTCGTTAGTTATACTTATTTTCATAACAATCAAGCATTCATGTTTAGACGGATTTTAGGAAATGTAACGGACAGGTTTGAAAGATTTCAAAAACCTTTGGTATTCCGATTGATTTACTCAAAAGATAAACCTGAAATACATGAATTGGTTTTGACTTATAGTCTTGATTCAATTTCAAGTGAATCGTTAAGAAACTTTGCGTTATCTTATTTTAATGTACCAAACATTCAAGAATTTCATAAGCTGCAAATGAGTCAATGAATTTTGCGGAAGTGCCTCAGCATAAAGTATGATTTCCACTCAATTTTGACTCAAAAACGGTTTTATACTGAGGGGTCCTCTCTTTCAAAAAAATACAATTATTTCTTCAAAAATGCATCGTCAAAAGCCAAAGGCAAGAGCGACAAAGCGGACTCAAAAACGAAAGT
>JAYUKJ010000369.1:0-4215 GCA_043764555.1 Saprospiraceae bacterium | reverse complement strand
AAATTCAATTTAGACCATAAAATAAAACTTTTGTACGAAAAAACAAAATTTTAGCAGAAATATTTTCTCTAATCACCTTGAATCATTAAAAAGATACTTAAAAATTAAAAATTAAGAACTAAACACGTCATTACTAAGAATTGTTAAGCCTTCGGCGTTCATTAATTCTTAATTCTTAATTTTTAATTCTCTGAGATACTGAGGGGTCCCTTTGACGGCGCGAAATTAACGGTTTTAAGCGTGATAAAGTTCCAAGTTAAAATAAAATTGCTGTAAATGTGGTACTTACTCGATGTTCCAGTTTTTTAAAATCACGTATTCTTTTCTAAAATTCCCGAAGGGAATGTATGTTTATAGAAATATTATGGATTGATTTTTCCAAATCCCGAAGGGATTTCATGTTGAAAACGGCATTTTTATATACAATCCCTTCGGGATTTGGAAAAAATATCCGATTCCTTCCTATAAACATACATTCCCTTCGGGAATTTCCATCGAAACTGTATTATTGTGAAAACTGGAACATCGAATATTTAAAGTTTGATTTGACATAAGTAAAACACAATTATGATAAAATAAAATGTTTTAAAATGGAAGAAGTTGATTGGAATATTAGAGAAGCCAAACTACATTTGTCATGTTTTTTTAATTAAAATTTAAAAGCTATGACAATAATTCAAGTATTAGAAAGCAGAGGTGTCCAAAGATTGGAGCTTAGAATTATTAGCCGATGTTGGCAACTGAACATTGAGCCGCCGATTATCGCCAAAATAATGGGTAGGAGCTTTTCAGTTGACGACATTGAGGGTGTTATTGCCTATCTGAAAGCGCAAGAAGAAAATGATAAATTGGACGAAATTAAAGCCTTAGAATTTCAAGAAATAATTAATGAATTTATCGAAGAAGGTATCGAAGAAGGTATTGAAAAAGGCATGAAAGTTATTAAACTTTGGCAACAAGGAGTCGAATTACCCATGATTGCCAATATGCTTGATTTGCCTCTTGAGCGAATTGAAAAAGTAATTGCCGATTTTCAATCAAACGCTCAAAATTGGCGATAGAAAGTCCCAAAAAGCCACTTTTCCCGCACAAAGTGGCTTTTTTGACGTTTATACTGAGGGGTCCATCAATTCAGAATATTGCCCTATTTTTAGCGTAATTTGAACAACAAACCCTGTTGTTACATTTCATCGAGACGTTTCTGCTTGTGAATTCACACAATTAGTAAATGTGGAAATCGTTTAACATACCCACTAAAAAAGCCGCTTCGTGATGTACGAAACGGCTTTTTTAGTGAAAATACTGAGGGGTCCTAAATTTTCAACTTCGACTAAATGGTACGCATTTTATAGATTAATATCCTCAATTACCCACCCGTCTCAATTTTCATCTGCTGAATTTGCGATTCCCACAATTGCGTGGCATTTTTGACGTCATTGAGGTCGCAAAAATCGGTGATAGACAAAATAGTCTCTTCCGTAATGGCGGATTTCGAGAGGCGGAATTCCAAAAATTCATTTGGCGAAGGCGCATCTTCCCACTCGAAGCGGAGAAGTTCGTCTTCCCAGTCTTCAACGAGGTTGGCGATTTGTTCGTCGCCGTCCCAGTAGAACGTGTAAACCGTGCCGCTTACATCGACTTCTTCGCAAAACCAGCGAATGAGACACGCGGGATTGGTCAAAAATTGGTAAACAATTGTCGGCGAAGCGCGGAAAATAAATTCCGTTTTGAACTGTGTACGTTTGATAGCCATAAGTTGATTGCGAATTTTATAGAAAGTGAGTTGATGCCGAAGTAGTGCTTTTTCACGCGTTTTTGCGAAAAAATGTAGTTCCACGATTATATCGGCGCAATAAACTCAAATTCGAGAATCTATCCAAAGAATATTTTTTTTTTTTTCACATGGCGTTCTTTTTAAAATATTATTCGGTACGTTACGACATACAAAGCAGTGCTACCAAATATAATTTTGTGACGTTTGCGAATATTTGCGGTCTTAAATGTCAATACCTGAAAATGATTGAAAAAAAAAGTGAGCGAACTCACATTTTTGCCGCATATTTGCCGCGATAATCAAAACTATCCACATCTTTTTTTACAAATCGTTGTTTTAAGAGATACATAGGGGGCAAACGCTGTCAATTTAACGCCGCACTGCCGACTAAACAGACACTCTATTCTTGACTAACAAAAAAAATACAACTCTCAGGCATGAGACAATTAAAAATTACGAAGTCAATCACCAATCGTGAAAGCCAATCACTGGAAAAATACCTACAAGAAATTGGTAAAGTTGACTTATTGACACCCGAAGAAGAGGTGGACTTGGCGAAACGCATCAAACAAGGCGACCAAATTGCCCTTGAAAAATTGACTAAAGCCAACCTACGCTTCGTCGTATCGGTGGCAAAACAGTACCAAAATCAAGGACTTTCTCTTTCCGACCTTATCAACGAAGGCAATTTGGGCTTAATAAAAGCTGCACAACGCTTCGATGAAACGCGTGGTTTTAAGTTCATTTCTTACGCCGTTTGGTGGATTCGCCAGTCTATTTTGCAGGCTTTAGCGGAGCAATCGCGGATTGTTCGCTTGCCTTTGAATAAAGTGGGGTCATTGAATAAAATCAATAAAGCCTTCTCGGAACTCGAACAAGAATACGAACGCGAACCAACGCCTGATGAATTGGCAACTTTGTTGGAAATCACGACGGACGAAGTCGAAACGACTTTGGGCGTTGCCGCAAGACACGTATCTATGGATGCGCCTTTCGTGGACGGTGAAGACAATTCTTTGTTGGATGTTTTGGAAAACAGCACGACGCCTGGAACAGATACGCATTTGGAATACAAAGAGTCGTTGAGCCGTGAAATTGAGCGCTCACTTGGCACCTTGACCGACCGTCAAAGCGATGTGATTCGCCTTTATTTTGGCATCGATACGGAGCATCCGATGAGCCTTGAAGACATTGGCGACAAGTTCGGTTTGACCCGCGAACGGGTGCGTCAAATCAAGGATAAAGCGATTAATAAATTGCGTTCAACTGCTAAAAGTAAATTGCTAAAGCACTATTTGGGTGCTTAAAACAAGGCAAATTCGATTGGGCAAATGCAAAAAAAATAGTAACTTAGTTATCATTAAATTGGCAAAATGCCCTTAGAAATTAACCATAAAAAAGCCGATTAAACGCACGTTTAATTGGCTTTTTTTATGCCTAAAATTAATCTTCTTTTTAGAAAATATTCACTTTAGGACTCCCCTCAGTATATTGTTGATTTTCAACGATTTAGGGGCATTTTTAAATACTTTTAGTATAGGTTAGTGCTGTTTAATTCCTTATTTTTTCACTCTTTAATGACATAAAAAAAAAGCCGCTCCGACATTAAATCGAAGCGGCTTTTTTGGCACTAAATACAACTGAATTAAATAAGGTTAATTACAGTTTTTTATCAGCTTTCAAATACGACTTATTTCCATTAGAATTAATGTAATATTGACCACCTTTCGGACCTTCATAAATAGTCCGTCCTTTGTCGTCAGTACCTTTTACGATGTCGTCACCCGCCGCACTTGTGTTAGCCGCAGGTGCTGCTTTTTTAGCTGCCTTCGCTACTTTGGGCGCAGTTGCCGCAGGTGCCGTCGTTGCGGCTGGTGCTGCCGTTGTTGTGGCTGCTTCTGCCGTTTTTTTAGCTTTTTTTTCTTTTTTTACAGGCGCTGCTGCCGGAGTCGTAGCCGCAGGCGCAGGAATTGCCGTTGTTGCAGCTGCTTCTGCCGTTTTTTTAGATTTTCTTTCTTTTTTCACAGGCGCTACTGCTGGTGCCGTCGTAGCCGTAGCCGCGGGAACCGCCGTCGTTGCAGCTGCTTCTGCCGCTTTCTTAGATTTTTTCTCTTTTTTTACGGGTGCCGCTGCGGGTGCAGTTGCCGTCGTTGCAGCTGCTTTAGCTGCTTTAGCTTCCGCTTTTGCCGCTTTTTTAGCTTCTTTTTCGGCTGCTTTAGCCGCTACTTCTTCTGGCGTGGCTGCAACTTTTGGTGCTTTTACTTTCTTTTCTTTTTTCGGTGCAGCCGTCGTTGTAGCGGGTGCAGGTGCTGCTGTTTGCGCTTGTGCGAATGTGGCGAAGGCGAATAACATCGCAGCAATTAGGACTTTTTTCATTTCTGAATAAGGCGTTTTAAGTTTTTAAAATAAATTATTAATAGAAGTATTGTTATTCCGACGAA
>JAYUKJ010000368.1:0-4216 GCA_043764555.1 Saprospiraceae bacterium | reverse complement strand
TCACCACATCCACACCGCGCGCGCGGGTGTCAACGGCGTTTGAAAAGAAGGCGGCACGGCTGGCATTCGCCAATTTGAGCAAGTCGGCGACTTCGCCCGTTGTTGCTGAAAACTGCCCCGTCAAAACGATACGGTCTTTGATATCAACTTGATACGCATCCACGGAAATTTCCATACCGAGCATTGGGCGCGTGGTGATGCCGAGACTGTAGTTTCGAGAAATTTCTTGTTTGAGGCGCGGAATGCCCAAGAGTTGAGCGGCGCGACTGTTGTTGGTAAACGTGCCGATTTCAAACGGCGTCCCGTTGATAAATTGAGTCGATGTGTTGTTAAAATATTTCTGCTGTTGCGACGGCGCGCGGAAACCCGTGCTAACCGCGCCGCGGACGGCAAAGTCGTTGTTGATTTTGTAGCGCGAAGCAACTTTATAGTTAAACGTTGCGCCGAAGTCGCTGTAATTTTCATAGCGCACGGCGGTCTCAATTAAGAATTTCTCACTCAGATCCAATTCAATGTCCGCGTAAATCGCAGCGTTGGAACGGGTTTGATTGACCGCGTTTTCGGGACGAAACCCCGGGAATACTTGCGCACCGCCCGCGCGTCCGCCCGAGATGTCCCGCGTTTTGCCCGTACTCACGAGCGTGATTTGTCCGTTTGTTAAAATGGGCGTTCCCGCGCCGTTACGCAGCGTGTCGATGACGTCAACGAGTCCGTAGTTGCGGTAGGACGCTTCTTCACCCGCTTGAATTTCGTAGTTGTCCGTGCGGTATTCGCCACCGAAAGCGGCGTTTAAGCCACTCATCACATTGCCGAAAAGGCGGCTCACATCAAAATTAGTTGTATTTTGTTGAACACCAAAACCGCCCGCGTTGAAACCCGTCGGCGAGGCGTTGAGGAGTGTGGCGTTGAGCGAATTTTCGACGCGGTAGTTAAACGTGTTTTGTCCGAACGTTTGACTCAAATCGAAATGCCAATTGCGGAGCGTGCCGCGCAAGCCGAAAGTTGCCGCTTTGTCCAAGATGGTCGTGCGAATTTCGGGCAAAAACCCGAGCGGATAAATGCCTTTTGTCGCGTTGATGTTCGCAGGATAGCGATAAAAGCCCGCCGCAATGCCCGCTTTGGAACCGAAGCCGCCGAAACTGTAAAATTCGGTCGCCGTACTGAGGGGGTACATCATGTTGAAAAAAACGCCGCCATTGCGAATCGCGGAGTTGCCAAATTGGTTGTTGAATGCCGAGCGATTGACGCCGAGTTTAGCCAAAGTGTCGTTGTCGAACTGCTCGGCGGTTCGGCTTCCAAGCGCTTGCACGATGGTGTTGCGGTAAGCCGTTTCGTTCGCCGCCGTTGTGAAAACGGGACCCGTGTAAGCCTTCATGCGGTTCGTGGCGCCGCGGTCAACGAACTCGGCGGTGACGCTCACGTAGCCGCGCTCTAAGAGTTTGAAACCATAATTCACGGCGGCGGAGGTGGTTCTGCCGTCGCCGAATGTGTTGGCACCGTTCGTGACGTTGCCGCTTAGGACATCGACGTCTTTCTTCAAAACGATGTTAATCACGCCCGCAATCGCGTCGGAACCGTATTGTGCCGCCGCGCCGTCGCGCAATATCTCAACGCGCTCGATGGCGGAAGCGGGAATGGCGTTCATGTCCGTGCCGACCGAGCCGCGACCGACGGTACCGTTGATGTTAACGAGTGCCGACTGATGCCGCCGCTTGCCGTTTATCAAAACCAGCACTTGGTCAGGACCCAATCCACGGACTTGCGCGGGGTCGATGTGGTCTGTACCGTCGGCGATGGTTTGTCGATTCGACTGAAAAGACGGCGCCGCGTAGTTCAGGATTTGGTTCAAATCCACTTGCCCGACTTCGTTGACGATAATCGAAATGGGAATAATATCGACGGGGACGGGCGTTTCGAGCTTCGTCCGCGTGGCGTTGCGCGAGCCGATAACGGTGACGTTTTCGAGTTCCAAACCTTCGGAAAGGGAGACATTGAGGACAGTTTTGGTGCCAATTGGCACTTCTTGCGACACGTAACCCGTGAAATTGAAGACCAACGATGTGGCGCCCGCTGGCACGTACATATTGAATCGACCGTCGGCGTCGGTTGTTGTGCCGACCAAAGTGCCTTTCACCTGCACGGAGGCATCGGGCAATGGCTCGTTGGAAACCGATGAAATGACGCGCCCTTGAATGGTTCGTTGAGCGGATAAAGTAGTGAGGGTCAAAAGCGTGAATAATAAAACGCGTAATGTTTGCTGTAATAGTTGTCTCATTGCTGACGTATTGTTTGTTTTTAGAAAAATCGGAGATAGTGTGCGCTGTTTCGGCGCGCAAACTTAGTTATTACGCGCATTTTTTTAGGCGCAAAGTATTTTTAGTTAAATAAAAAAAAACGTGAAACAAGGACCCCTCAGTATTTTTAATCAAAAGTGGGTTCTCCAACGCCTTGCGGATTCAATTGTCGGACTGCATTTCTCGCGCCGCCAGTTCCAGTTCCAACAGCGTTATGTTCTGCGTGGATTGCGCTATTCCCTTCTTTAAATACGCAACATAGTCTTCAATTTCTTTGTCCTCGGGAAATTCAACGCTGGCTGCGATGGCAGCCACCAATATTTCTGCCACACTTTCCAAGATTGCTTTACCCGCGTCAACTTCCTTACGCTTTAAGACATTTCCCAACCACGCCGATTCTTTTTGTAAATGCGTTATCATTCGTAAACGCTCATGCGACAGCTTAAACCCCTCTATGCCGTCGATGTCTTTCAACTCCTCTTCATAAGTTTTGGCCATTGCAGCCATGTATTCTATGGATTGAAAATCATCGGGCGTGAGTTCTGGGCGCTCCATCAAGCCCGCGTCGTGGGCTTGCGACAACCAATCAATGTAGTCGCCGTGTTTTTCGTAAAAAGCAGCCGTGTCGGCTTTGTATTTGAGAAAGCGCGCCATTTCTTCAGGCGTAAAAAGATCGTTTGGGAAATTAGAACCAAGTTTTTCCATCTTTTGTTGATATTTTAGATGTGTACATAATAATTTTAGAGACCCCTCAGTATTTTAGCCCAAAATGGGTATCGTCCAACGCGCCCGCGCCGTCAATTATCGGACTCTGGTTGCCGCGCCGCCAAATTCAGCGCCGATGCCGTTGTTTCGTGCGTGAATTCTGCTATTGCCGCCTTGACTTCGACAATGCCCTCTTTGACTTCTTCGTCTTCGGGGTGTTCAATGCTGTGTTTTATCATATTCTCCAACATTCCTTCAAGACCTTTCAAAAGTCTTTTGCCGACCTCAATCCTTTTAGCAGACACTAAGTCAGTAAACCAACGCAATTCGTTTTTTAAGTACAGCATTGTTTGATAACGCTCTTGCGCCGCCTCCAAGTCGTCAAAGCCTTCAATGCGTTCAAACAGCTCTCTGTCGGCTTGGGTGACTTTGGCCACTTCGTCCAGATATTGCCTATCGTCGGGCGTCAATGGTTCGGCTGATATCAAGCCTGCGTCATGGGCTTGGAGCAACCAACTCATGTGGTCGCCGTGTTTTTCCTGAAAAGCAACCGCGTCGCTTTTTAATTTGAGGAAGCGCGCCATTTCTTCGGGCGTAAAGAAACCTTCGGGCAAATCAAAATTCAATTCTTCCATGTCTTGTTCATATTTTACCAGTAAATAAACGTCAAAAAGGTGTCTTAGGAATCGTTGAAAAATAAAGTGTACAATTTAAATTTGCAATTAATTGAGTGTATGACAAATTGTCTTTTAGGCTTCAACTTTCCAAAAGTTTAAAACTTTTGGAAAGTTATTTCACGATAAAAGGTGAATTTGTTATACACTCAATTAATTGGTTTTCAGTCGTTTGCAAATTTTTAATTTTTAATTTCCTTACAAAGGCAAAGCCACTTTAAAGGGCGTTTGTCCGTAGCAGTTGCCGACCATAAGACTGAATGGTCCGAGCGTTCGCGGCAAAATGAATGTAAATTCGGTTTCGACAACATCTTTATTTTCCGATATTTCTTTGTCCGTATCGAAACTCCGCAAGCTGTTGTCGCTCATCACAACGCGGGTGCAACTACTCGACACATCAGCGTAAGGTTTAAGGACGCGGGCGGTGATTTTAAAGAAATTGTCGTCATAAGGTGCCGCTTTGACGGACAACAATTGGTAAGCGTTGCCGAAGTTCTTCGTGATGTTGAAATCCATTTCCTGCGTGAGATTAACCCGTTTCGC
>JAYUKJ010000367.1:0-1262 GCA_043764555.1 Saprospiraceae bacterium | reverse complement strand
CATATACAAAAAATATTGAACCAATGATGACAACTTATTGTGTATCAAGCGTTTGTCACGGCAGTATATCAGCGCCGCGCGGCATTGAATTGAACAGTCACCGAAGTCTAAGCCAATTTATTCAATCAGATTCTGCCCGCTTTTTTGGGTCAATTCGGCAAGACGGTTTTTATTCACAAATGCCTTGGCCCCCCTCAGTATCGGCGCGAAAAATCGGCGGTGACTATTGATTTTATCATCAAAAGCCTTGCAAACACGTGTTTGCAAGGCTTTTTGACGAATTAAAACACAATACATTTTTGAATAATTTATTTAAGCTGAAAATACATAAACGCCATCATCGAAGCCATAAAAATAAGCGTGTATAAAAAGGCCGACGGGTGGTTTTCACCCTGTTGAAAATGCGGCGAATACGGTTGTTGATAGTACAGATTCGGTTGTTGTTGCTGAAAAAACGGCGGATTTTGAGCGTACGAATTTGGCGGAAAATGCGTCCGCCGCCGATTTGGAAAAATTGAGTCAAACAGCACTGAAAGACCGATTACGCTGAAAACGAGGAGTAAAGCCATGATTAAGGCAATTAGATGTTAAAAATTTTATTTTTATAAATAATTAATTGTTAGTTAATTACGAATTTTAATTTACTTTTTTGACAAAATACTGAGGGGTCCCACTTAGTCACCGCCGCCACCATCGCCGCCGCCATCGCCGCCACCATCACCGCCACCATCACCGCCGCCATCGCCACCGTCACCGCCATCGCCGCCAAAATCGCTGGCTATTATTGTCATGCCGCCATCCCCGTTATTCGTTTTGCTGTAAGGGCTTGTCAAAAGCGTAAACCAAAGGAAAAAGTCTAAAATCGGGTCAATTTTTGTCAAAAAAGCCGTCATTTTGACCATTTTCAGGTCGTCTTCGGTGACGATTTGATAGGTCAAAATGTCGAGTCCAGCGTCCGTAATAGCCCATTCAGTTCCGTCTTTTGTCCGTGTTTCTAAGGTATATTCTTTGTTGTCAAAAGCGATAATTGATGTCGAACTGTACCAATTTTTTGACCGCGTCTCAAGCATAATTTGGTTGTATTCGTCCAAAATTTCGATTTTATTTTTCCAAAAACCTTTCTTTTTGATGGTGTAATTCCGCGTTTTTATAGTCGCAAACGCGTCCCATTTTTTGAATAAAAGTTCGCCAATCACGGCGTCGTTTATCAAAAAACGGTGTTTGCCGTTGCTACTTTTTAGCCACTCTCTTTGCTGGTTGTT
>JAYUKJ010000366.1:0-4224 GCA_043764555.1 Saprospiraceae bacterium | reverse complement strand
AGGCGTTCAGCGATGTCGCGCAGTTCTTGCACGAGCATATCGTTGAGTTGCAAAATATCGTATTTCATCTATGATATATGAAAAATGTGAAGAGAATTTACTTTTTTAATGGTTAAGTTTCGGGAACGGGAGCGTCGAGAAACAAACGAATTAGGCGCTTAACTTGCGATGGATTTGGTGTTGAATTTTATTATTTCTAAAATTTTATTGATTTTTTATTGACGAAGGACCCCTCAGTATAAAACGCTTTTAAAGCCTTTTTTCAAAGATTTTAGCTGCTTATTGAGCCTGTAAACGTCCGACCTTTGGTAGTGATTTTTTGTTGATTTACAAATCGAAAATTCGGTTGGTTTTCGTTTGCAAAGCGTCTGATATTCATCGTTGTTTTTTGTCAAAACAACTTGATAATCAATTGTTTAGCAATACTTCTGCACGGGGATTTCTGTCGTTTTTTTACTGGGATTTAATCCTTGAAAAGACATCGTAACTCTCAGAAAAACAGTCTTTGGGACGGTCATTTTTTCGATTTTTTTTCTACTAATCAATGGAAATAGGAAAAAGGAGACGAGGAAATTTTTAGAAGTTTTTTCAGAATGTTCTTTTGTGGATTTGTATCGGAATTCTTTTCAGAAGGCGTGAGATGCAAAACAACTTTGGTTCTTAGAACGTATCGAACAATCAAAAGTTTTAAAGTGTGTGGTTTTCTTTGCACTTTTGACGGGGCAAAAATACATTGACTTTTGCGTATCTCGTTCTATATTTGCCAAATTTTTTTTTTAAATGTGATTGTTTTTACAAAAGCGCGACAATCCCGCTTTGTTTTAACAAAAACGAGACTAATATTTCAAAGTTATGCTGCAACTCCAATTCTTCCGCGAACAACGCACCCGTGTGGAAACGGGTTTGAGAAAAAGAAACTGGTCGGACGAAGACATCGCTCAGACCATCGACACCATCATCGCGCTCGACGACACCCGCCGTTCGACGCAAACGGAACTCGACAACACGCTCTCCGAAGCCAATCAATTGTCCAAAAAAATCGGCATTTTGATGCAATCGGGCGGACATACTGAGGGGTCCCAATTGAAATCGGTTGTTGCAGATTTGAAAGAAAAATCAAAGGCGTTGGAAGCTATATCGGCAAAAACCATCGCTACTTTGGAGGATATTCTCTTGTCTTTGCCCAATATTCCGTCGGATTCCACGCCTTTTGGCAAAACGGCGGACGACAATGAGGTTTGGCAAGAATGCACGCAGCCTTTGCCTGAACTCGGCGAAAATGCCTTGCCGCATTGGGAAGTTTCAGCAAAATATGGCGTTTTTGACCTCGAACTCGGCGTCAAAATAACGGGCGCGGGCTTTCCCGTTTTCCGCGGAAAAGGCGCTAAATTGGTGCGCGCTTTGATTCAATTCTTCTTGGATGAAGCGGCGGCGGCGGGTTATGAAGAAATTATTCCACCGATTGTCGTCAACGAAGCATCGGCGCGCGGAACGGGTCAAATTCCCGATAAAGAAGGCATGATGTATTACGTGCCAGAAGATAAATTGTATTTGATTCCGACGGCGGAGGTTCCCGTGACGAACGTTTTGCGCGACGTGATTTTGACTGAAAAAGATTTGCCGACCAAATTGTGCGCGTATTCGCAGTGTTTTCGACGTGAAGCGGGCAGTTATGGCGCTCACGTTCGGGGTTTGAACCGCGTGCATCAATTCGATAAAGTCGAAATTGTTCAGTTTGTCAAGCCTGAAAACAGCGAAGCGGCTTTATTAGATATGGTCGAACACATTAAAGGTTTGATGAATAAATTGGAATTGCCTTACCGCATTTTGAATCTTTGCGGCGGCGATATGGGCAATGCCGCGGCTAAAACCTTCGACTTTGAAGCGTGGTCGGCGGCGCAAGAACGGTGGTTGGAAGTGAGTTCTGTCTCAAATTTTGAAACTTTTCAAGCCAATCGTTTGAAATGCCGCTATAAAGATGCGAATGGCAAAACACAGTTGGTCCATACCTTAAATGGTTCGGCTTTGGCATTGCCACGTATTATTGCGTCTATTCTCGAAAATCATCAAACGGCAGAAGGCGTCGTTATTCCAAAGGCGTTGCGCCCTTATACGAAGTTTGATATTTTGAATTAATAACCTGTATTTAGTAAAAAAAGCAGCCGTGTTACTGATGTAGCACGGCTGTTTTTTTTGAATTAGAAATTAAAAATTATGAATTAAAGATACATCGCCACGTCAAAACACCTAAGGCGTTGTCGCTCAATTCATAATTTTTAATTCTTAATTTGAGAAAGCAACCAATCGCGTTCTGTCAAAGCGGTTGTGGCCTCAATTTCCGTTTTTAATTTATCGGTCGCTTTTCGGCTACGCAAGTCTGTTTGTAGGAGTTTGCGCGTAAATTTTACCAAATTCAAGTAATTTTCTCGGTGATACCCTAAGTTTTTCTGCCGATGAATGAAGGTTTTAAAACTTTCCAATAGGCTGTCCAAAGCCGCATATTCGCCCGTTTCGTAATACATCCGCATCAACATTCGCCGCGCGTCGAGGTTTTGTAAGGCTTCTTTCAGATGCACATCGCGCAGCAATTCCATGGCTTTGGGATACTCTTTTTTTCTAAAATGTAGGTGCGCCAAATTGTAACGAAACAAGTTTTCACGCTCTTTTACGGGCAGTTTTTCCTTAAAATCGTTGATAAAATCGGCAGCCCAAGTCGTTTCTCCGATTTTTATTGCCAAATTCGCCACATTCCTGTATGTATAAGGCGACAAAACGCCGTCGTCGAGCAATGCACCGTTCGACAAGCCGTTGCGGTACAAATCGAGGGCGGCGGCTTCGTATTGTCGCTCACCGCCGTTGAGTTTTTTGATGCAGACGTTTATCGCCAAAAGATATAAATCGCGGATTTCAAGCGGCGGAAAAATAGTAGCATGATTAATAATTATCTGTTTAAGTTGTTGTAAATCAGCTTCTTCTGAAAATTTTAGGGCGCGATACGCAAAAAAGTAGGCCGATACTGAGGGGGTGCTTTTAAACGTGCCGTCACCGATTTTTTCTAATAAATGCGCCAAAAACGGTTGGTCATATTGCTGTTTTGAGACGCTCGAATGTGATAATTGAACGCACGCCCACCGCAATAATTCGGTCGCATAAAAATGATTCAATCCATCTGACAAGGCTTGTAAATTGAAATCGGCGGCATCACGGCGGCGGTGCCGATGTTCAAAAATCTCGACTTGCAATTGAAAATCTGCTAAATGAAACCCGCCGTTTTGAACCGTCGCGTCGTGCAAAGTTGCCGTCGTTTGTGCCAAATGTTTTTCCAATGTTTTATCTGCATTTCGTTTTTTTAAAGCTCGGGTAAGCAATAGATTTTGTTGCAAATTATTGTCTATCAATTCTTTATGAATTAAAAACTGTTTGGTCAATTTCAACAAAAACGACATCGTGTAGCGCATTGTCGGGTCGTCGAACGGTTCGTTTTCCGTGAAAACAAAGCGGTGCGCGTTTTCTTTTGTCAAAATCGGTAAAAATACTGAGGGGGCCTCCGATGTCGGATTTGGAATTTGGGAAGTCGGATTTCCGCTATCAGATGTCGGATTTTGTTCCACATTTTGTTCAAAAAAATCGAACAACCGCACCACGTCTTCCCGTGTGTTGTGGAACGGCGAGCGGAGGAATTTTGCCAAATCGCGGCGGTCGGATTTGGTCAAGGCTTTTAATAATTGAAAAAGGGGCGTGCTTTGCATGGATGAATTTCAGATTTCAGATTTCAAATTTCAAGGTGCAATGTGTTGACTATCAACGATTTTTAAAACAGAATTATTTATCATTGAGCAATTTTTGATTTACCTTTTCTATTGCGGCGTAGCTGCAAAATCTCGGTAATATCTAACACGATACTTGATTTTTCTAAGCGGTGTAACCGCGTAACCGCCTGTTTTGCGGTTACACCGCATTAAAAAAGTGGAGAATCTGTAAGTATTACCGAGATTTGGCAGCTACGCCGCCGTAAAAATATTAAAAAGCGGTTGCTAAAATTTAGACAAAAATATGATAAATTATTGATAATCAATGCTTATCCAAATTTTTTAATTGACAAATCAAAATAAGTGTACTTTGCAAACCCTTAAAAACACCCCACTTTTGACCCATCAAAAAAATATTCTTAAATCCTTTAAACAGACTTGTAAGATGAAAAAGCAAATTTTTTTAGCGGTGGTA
>JAYUKJ010000365.1:0-4227 GCA_043764555.1 Saprospiraceae bacterium | reverse complement strand
AGCAATAAAAATCGTGCAGATTACTTCTTACAAATTCCCTTAAAACCAAAAATCGCGTCTTTTCGACCTGTCGAAAAGACGCGATTCTTCGTTATCGCCAATTTTTAATTCTTAATTTTTAATTCCCTACTGCATCCGCGGCGCTTCTTGGAGAATCAGTTCCAACAAATCGGCGGGTGTCATATCATTTTCGGCGGCACGCACGCGGAGACGGCGAATGTGTTCGGGACGAAGCATTGTGTTGTACTTAATACGTCCGTCGGCGATTGCTTTTTTGGGGCGGCCGATTTGTTTCAGCGGCGGTGGCGGCGGCGCAAAATAAGTAGGCGGCATCGCTTGCGGCGCATAGGTGGGCGGCGGCACAGGCTTCCCCGTCACTTGGGCAACGGCTTGATTAACCATTTCTGAATTCGGCAAACTGCTCGATGTGAAGGCTTCTTGGCTAATCTGAATCGGCTCGGCAATGGGTGTAATGCGTTGTTTTTTCATCAATAATGCAGTATTTTTCTTAAATATTGGCGTAAACAGTCTCTATTTTAAATAAATTATTCACTAAGTTTATTACGTAAAGAAGTTAATGAATCCGAAAACGCAATAAACTTAACGAAAGTAACAAAGATAATGCTATTTCAAGGCGTAATAAACTTAATAAAATCAAAAAACGCAATAAATACACAATACTTAGTAATGTAAGTAGGTCAACATATTTAATCGCTACTTTTCTATGGAACACATAGGCACATAGAACACATATAAATGTTTGAAAATCAATTAGTTAAAACTATGTCTCCTACTGTGTCTATGTGTTTCAAAAGTGTCGATTATATGTGTTGAACTACTTAGTTGGCAACTTTTAGGTGCAAAATCATCAATTTTTACCGTTTATACTGAGGGGTCCTCTTTTTGCAATTCGTCTTGAAAATTTCACTCTTTACTACATTTTATACTTCTATAAGTTTATTACGCAGCAAAATATTAGGCTGATTTTACTTCAAAATGCCCAAAATTCGGCATATTTCGTTGACCCACGCGGCAAAATTCTGCTTTGCCGATTCATTACTTGACGATTCGTAGAGACTTGTGTAAGTGTCGGCATCGCTGAAAAGCGCGTAATCGTTGAGGTAATTTTTCATAAAAGGCACGCCTTCCGTGCTTACGATGCTTTCGATGTCTTCCAACAAATATTGATTCTTTTTCGACCGCGAGCGAAACATATTAACAAAACCCGTCATCGTCAATTGCCGTTGCGACAATGTCCGCGCGGACTGAATTTGTTGAACGAATTTTAGATATTTGTGCGTCGCGTCCAGATTGTGATTGCCCGAAACGAAAGGCAAAAACAAATAATCGACGTACATCAACGATTTTGAGATTTCTTGCTGCGTGACGTCGGCTTTTGCGTCAAGTTTTCCCGCCGCATCAATCAAAACGACTTGATATTGTTGGTCAAGTTCACCAATATTTTTTTGCAAATCGGCAATTGAATAATCCAAAATCGCATAAGGCTCGACCGTTTCAGTCGGGTAGGAGCGGCGGTCGATGCCGCGACACGCAACAACCGATTTTTGGTCGTCGATGTCAACAAGCGCGACGCGGAGGCTAAAGGGCGGCTGCGAAAGCGCCGTTGCGAGCATAATACCGCATTGAGATTTGCCGACGCCGCCTTTTTGGTTGCCAAACATAAGAATTTTAGACATGGTGTTACGGTTGATTTTATTGTTAGATATGATTCCTAATTCAAGACAAATGTAGAATTGACTTTACACAATACAAAACTTAATTAACTTTTTTAAGTTAAAAACTAACATACTTAATTAAGTTTATTACGCAGTAAATTAGAAAAAACGAGTGCGCCGACCTTCGGAAGTTGTACAGATGCTCAAAATAAAACGAGCAGAAAAGGATAGAAAAGATACTTTATTTTGATTTTAAGAGAAAAAATGAACAAAAACACAAAAGAGGCAAGATTGAATACTTAAAATTGATAAAAAAGTTTTTTCCGAAAATACGTTTAAAACTTAGTGAAGATAAAAACAGAACAAACTTAATTAAGTTTATTACGCAGCAAATAGGCTTTCTCGCAATATAGCATTGAATTTGAGCATTTTTGAAAAACAAATCGTTTTAGCGTGTCGCTAAGAGGCGCGTGTCGTATTAGTTTGAAAAAGTAAAAAATAACAACAACGCCTTTGTTGTTGTTTAATTTTTTATTTTATTTAACAATATTTAATAATTTAGACACTCAGTAATCCATTGACTTTCAATTAGTTACAGCCTTAACTATGACAAAAAGAGAACTAACTATGACAATTATAGAACTCAACTATGACAAAAAGAGAACTTAACTATGACAATTGTTGAACTAATTATGACAATTGTTGAACTTAAATATGACAAAACTTGAACTAAGTATGACAAGCTGTTTTTAGTTGTCATAAATTTAATGAAAACGACTACATTTGTCCTATAATCGTTCAAAATCGCGTGAAAAGAGTCAAAATTCGCGCAAATACTGAGAGGTCTTTACGGCTGAATTATGACAAATTTAGTCACGCCAAAATGAACTATGACAAAACTTGAACTACTGTATTGTGGCAAATTTAGGACTGTTTTCAGTTATTGCAGCCATCAAAATTAGACGTATTTTAAGTATTTGAAGCCAATAAATAGGCTATTTGAGGACAATTAAGAGCATAAATGATGAAAAATAAAGACGATAAGACCTTGTACGTTGTGAGTTCAAACGACCTTGTTCGGGCAAAATACAGCTATACTTTGTGGGAAAAACGCGTATTTCTCTACATGGTGAGCCAACTCAAACGCGACCAAACGGAATTCCCGATGATGCGAATTGCCGTGCGCGATTTGATGCGTTTTTACGGCACTTTCGGCAAAGGCGAATACGCTGTTATCCGAAATGTACCCGAAAATATCATCAAAAAGCCGTTTTATATTCCCTACGTTACGCCTGAGGGTGAAAGACGATGGCTTTTTATGAGCGTTATTTCGGCGGGAACGCAGCCCGATTCGGCCGAAAAACGTGAAGAATCGTACATTGAATTGCAATTTAACCCCGTTTTGGCACCGCATTTAATGGATTTGCGCGAGCGATTTACACGTTATAACATCCGCAATATTTCGGAGTTGCAAAGCGTCTATTCGATTCGGATGTTTGAATTTATCAAAGAAAATGAGTTCAAAAAAGACGGTTTTGAAGTGAGCGTTGACGACTTAAAAGAGATGCTTTTCATGAAAGCACAGGACAACGACGGCGCGGAAGTGTATCAATTATATGGCGATTTTAAGAAGCGCGTTTTGATAAAAGCGCAGGAGGATTTGAATGAACATTGCGACACAACTTTTATTTTTGAGGAACGAAAAGAAGGGCGACGGGTGACTAAAATTTTCTTTAAACCCTTGAAAAATCAACCGATTGACGACATTTCACCATCGGTAAAGCTGGTTTTGCCGACGGCCGAACCCGTTTTTAACAAGTATACTGAGGGGGTAGGGGAGGAGCAATCGCCTTTATTTACGGAGCTTTTACCCGAAATTCTGTTGCTTGGCATCAGTACCGAAGTGCTGCAATTGTTGGTTGAAACGCAACCCGAGAACGCCCTTAGGCAGGGACTTGCCTACACGCAACGGGAGATTTTGGCGGGTCGAATTCGGGAAAATGTCGCGGGTTTTTTCATAAATGCCGTTAAAAAACGCTTTACAAGTCCAAGTTTTGAGCAAGATAAAAAGCAAGCGCAGAAAAAAGCCGACCGCGAACAGCGTTTCGTTGCCGCCGAAGCCTTGCACAAGAAGCTCAATAAACTCAACGAAGCCTACGCCGAGCAAGTTACGGACATCATTCGCGACTTGACCGCCGACAACGACGCGACGACTGAGCGCGCAATTGAAGCTGTAAAAGCCGAAAATAAGGCGTTTTTCAAGAGTCAAAAAATTGATGTAACGGCTTTAACAATTGCCGATTTTAGGAAAGACGCCGCTTTAAGGAGCCTCGTTATTGATAAAATTCAGCACCAAAACCCCGACGCTTTCGCCGAAGCCGACCAGTTCTATTTACCGAAAATCAGGAAATTGCAAAGTGAGATTGCTGCGTTAAATACTTAATTAAGTTTATTGCGTAACGAATGTGATAAACTAAAAAACGCGCTAATTTCACGAAATTAGCGCGTTTTTAGGTTAAGTTAATAGAGTTTACAGTTCTAACAAACTCGT
>JAYUKJ010000364.1:0-1265 GCA_043764555.1 Saprospiraceae bacterium | reverse complement strand
AAGAAATGGTGCGTTACATCTTGTCGTTGGCGGATGAAAAACAAAAATCGAAGCCTTTGAGCGACAATAATTTTGTTCCAAACGACGAAAACAAGGCGGGAATGTACATTTTTGCCGCACATTACGCCGACCGCGGCGCCAATAATATGGGGTCTCAATCGGGCAATCAAACCGTTACTTTGCGCAGTGCGCTGTTCAAAGCAGCGTCTTTTGATGCCAACAAAGAGGCAGCAAAAATGACGATGGAAGGGCGTGGTGAGATGGTTGTGGCGTCAACTTCGGGCAGCTATATTGCCTTTAACGACGTGGATTTAACGGATTTGACGGCGTTTACGGTTTATGCGTCGGGTCGTGAAGGTATGACGGTTGGTGGAAAAATTGAGCTAAGAATCGATGTGCCAGATGGTGAATTACTGGGAACTGCCGACGTGAAAAACGCGCCACCAACGCCTTATAAAATGCCGTTCAATAAAAAACAAAGCGGAAGTCATACTGTATTTTTAGTATGCGTTAATCCAAATACGGCGGGAAAACCCTTGTTCGTTTTGTGGGATGTGGAAGCGGTTTCAGAGTAAAAAGAGACCCCTCAGTATAAAGGACAAAAAGCCTTAAAAACGTTGGTTTTTAAGGCTTTTTGCCATTTATACTGAGGGGTCCTAAAAATTCTAAGCTGCCGCTAAATGCTGATATTCAGGTGTTTCGGATTCAATAAAACCTAAAATTATATCTTCCGCAGCAACGCCTTTTTCGATGAGTTCATTGACAATCAAGGCTTCGGTATTGTTTTCACGCACCCACACTTTGCCATTGATGATTTCGATGTGAAAACACAATAAATGCGTGTAAGATTCCTCATTTTGCCAACCAAACGCTATCATAACAAAGGCATTTTGCTGTGTGTCAGCAATAATTCGATTTTGCAAGCCGCCTGAATGTCCCCAAAATTTATCGTATTCCTTAAAAAGTTCGAGAATCGCGTGTTGATATTTTATTGTTTTATCCATGATATTATTGTCTGATTTTTGTCGCTGTAAACGACGGTATGAACTTTAATGAAGCACAAATATAGCCTTTAATGCAGAAAATTCTAAAAATCAAGTTCTTTTAGGACCCCTCAGTATAAAACCCATTTTTTGAAAAAAAACCCTATTTTCGCCCAAAATATTGCTCTTATTTTAACTTTAAAACTTAATAAAAATGCTTCCAATTCAAGAACTCATCATCTTCGCTTTTGCCGCTTTCACGCTCGCAATTAGCCCCGGACC
>JAYUKJ010000363.1:0-4229 GCA_043764555.1 Saprospiraceae bacterium | reverse complement strand
GGTTGCTGTCCATCGTCCAAAGCACCGCCGCACCATCGGCATCATGGACAAAATTGTCGAAATTTTTGCCATCAAACAACACAATCGCATCGCTCGGTGCGTCGCCCATTTTAGCGGCGGGCGCAACGATTTTTGGAACGGGTTCGTAGAATTCCGTGTTTTCGGGCTTCGTTAAGTTTTCTTGGGCAGACAGTGTGTTTGCCACTAAAATGCTGATAATCAATAGTTTGAGCTTCATAAAAGTCTTGTTATTTTTTAAATTAAATAAGAAAGTGAATTGTAATTGAAAACGTCGGCAAGGCATGGGAACCTTACTGACGTTTATTTTGTGCGAAAATACTGAGGGGTCTTTAAAATTCAATATTTTCGTAAATATCCGATAATGGAATTGAAACACCGAGCGACCTAAGCACAATTGCTGCTGATAATTGGTCTTCAACTACTTTGTTCCAAGTGGCAGGGCGTTCCCTAAACCATGCTTCAACGTAAGGTGTTTTTTGCTCAACCAAAACATATTCTTTGAAAGAAGGAAGCGTTTGATAAAGCATAAATTTATCACCACGGTCATATCTACGGGTACTTTTTGACAAAACTTCCACGATTAGCAAGGGATTAACGATTAAATCTTCACGGTCTTGCCAATAATTTGGCTGTTCGCAAATGACCAAGGCATCAGGATAGACAGCTTTATCGGCTGATTCAATATAAACTTTGAGGTCACTGTTATAGACCCTAAACTTTATGGGTAGAGGTTTGATGACCAATTTGATAGCATGGCTAAAATTGGTTGCTATTTCACTGTGTTTAGCTTTTCCACCTGGCATGGTTATGATTTTTCCGTTGTGAAATTCATGTTTGTTTACCGACCTCAACTCGCGGTCAAGGTATTCACGAAGCGTAAAGTGCTTTTCGGTACGCTTTGGGGCAAGAGTTATCGCTTCTTGCCGCGTAGTTTTTTCAATTGCTTGTACCATTTTCTTTCTATTTTGATACAAAAGTAAGTTATTTTTCGTAAAAATACTGAGGAGTCCCCAAATTCTAAATTTTGGGTTATTTCACAATTAATTTGTAAAAAATATCCGCAACGAATTGGTTTCCAGCGTCATTGAGATGCACGCGGTCGGTCGTCAAAATGCCCGATTCTTTATTGTCCTTGTTTTTTTCAAGGTTATGTTTCAAAAATTCTTTTCTAAAATCCGCAACGGGGCAATCGTATTTTGCGGCAATATCACGCAGAATTTGGCTGTATTTGTTCAAATCGCCATCTAATTCGTTTGTAAAATCCGTTTTTTCGCCAATTGCCGCGGGCGTTGCGACGATAACTTTTATGCTCAAACTTTGCAATTTGCGAATCAGCGCGACGTAGAATTTTTCAAATTTATCGGCATCCGTTCCCGTTCCGAATGTCCGTTTGTGCCAAACATCATTTACGCCCACCCAAATCACGACGACATCGGGTTTTTGTGCCAAAACATCGTCTTCCAAGCGCAAAAACAGGTCATAAATCTTGTTGCCACTCACGCCCGCCCCGATGAGTTGATAGTTGTCTTTGATGCCATTTTTGTCGAGCACCGCCTTCATTTTATCAATATAGCCACCCGTTTTGACGCCCGCTTCAGTGATAGAATCGCCGAAAAAGACCACTTTTAACGTTTTTGCAAACGGATTTGACGCCGCCAAACTTAGGTAGGCGAGGAGAGAGAGTAAGAGTTTTTTCATTTTGTTGTTGTTTGTAACGCGACTTTCAAGTCGCGGAAATGATGAATAATAGGGTAGAATTAGATGTGTTTTACGAAGCCGCGACTTGAAAGTCGCGTTGCGTTCAACGCCCGACAAAACTAATTAAAAACTTAAAACGCACGATTTTATCTCAAAAATGGCGTTTATACTGAGGGGTCCTTTTTTAAGATTCAAGAATGGGTTGCCATTAAAATAATCAAGTATTTGTATAAAAACAATATAAAAACGTTCGTTTTGTAATCTTTTTTCAAAAAACGATAAGTTTTTTTCAACCGCTTGTTTATTCGTCAATTGTTCTTACTATTGCGCCGTATTCTTTTAGTTTACGACCGTGTTCTCAGATATTTACGTGTTTGTAGTTTTTATATAATCCAAAAATTTAATTTTTTCACATTTTTAAAAATAGCAAATCATGTCTATTAACTTTTTAGATTTAATCAAAAGCCAACTAACGGGCGGCAGTACGCTTGACCTTATCAGTGGCTTTTTGGGCGAAAGTCCCACGGCGACAAAAAGCGGTCTCGGTGCAGTTTTACCCGCAATTTTGGGCAGCGTTGTCAAAGCGGGTTCGACGACGGACGGCGCGAGCAACCTTTTAAATATGATTAAAAGCGGCGGTCACGACGGCAGCGCGATGGACAATATCGCGGGTCTTTTGGGCGGCGGCAAGGCAACTGACAGCTTTTTAAGCGGCGGTAGCAGCCTTATTACGTCGCTTTTGGGCAACAACGCGGGGACTATTGCGAGCTTAATCGGCGCGGCAAGCGGCATGAAAGGCGGCTCAGTATCGTCTATGTTGAGCATGGCGGCACCATTAATTATGGGCATGATTGGCAAACACACGTCGGCTTCAGGCTTGGGTGCGTCGGCTTTATCGAGCCTTTTGACGAGCCAAGCACCCGCAATTAAGGCGGCTTTGCCCGCAAATATGGTCAATGCTTTGGGTTTTGCGAACTTAGGTGGCGACGTCAAAAAAGCGGCGGCAGTTGTGGAAGACGCGGCAACGGGCGGCTTCAATTTCCTGCCTTGGTTCTTGGGCGCAGTTGGTTTGGCGGCACTTTTCTTCGGTTACAGAGCGTGCAATAGGAATGCAGAAGCACCAAAAGCCGTAGAAAAAGCGGTTGAAACGACTAAAGATGCAGCAGCAAGCACAGTTGCGGCGGTGGCTGAAATGTTCAAAGTGACACTTCCGGGCGGCGCGGCTTTGGAAGCACCGAAAGGCTCTTTGGAAGACAAATTGGTGACGTTTATTCAAAGCACGGACACGATTAGCAAAACATTGTGGTTCGATTTCGACCGTTTGTTGTTCGATACGGGCAAATCAACTTTGAAAGCTGAATCGGGCGCACAATTGGCGAACATTGCGGCAGTTTTGAAGGCATTTCCGAAAGTTGCCGTTAAAGTTGGTGGCTACACGGACAATGTGGGCAACGCAGCATCGAACCTAAAATTGTCGGCAGACCGCGCTAAAACGGTGGCGGGTGAGTTGACGAAATTGGGTATTGCAGCAACGCGTATGGTTCCAGAAGGTTACGGCGACAAGTTTCCAGTTGGTGACAACACAACCGAAGCAGGTCGGACGGCAAACCGTCGAATTGCTTTGCGCGTTACGGCTAAATAATTGATTACCAATGTTTTAGATTCATATAGAAGCCTTGCGGGCGATTGTTTGCAAGGCTTTTTTATTTCACTAAGTTTATTGCGTAATAAACTTAGTGAAATAAAAAAGTCGTTTAATTATGCCTCGAACAGCTTCTATACTGAGGGGTCCCTTTTTTAGAATTAAAGTTTGTCAGGTTTCGCCATTCGACCTAAATATCTGGAATAATCGGTCAAAATAATCTCATATTCTTCGTGCATCAAAGGCGAAGTCATCATGAAATCCGCCGACGAACGGTCGCACGCCATCGGAATATTCCACGCCGCCCCGAGCCGCAACAACGCCTTAATATCGGGGTCGTGTGGTAAGGCTTCCATCGGGTCCCAAAAGAAAATTACCACATCAATGCGTCCTTCGGCAATAGCCGCCCCAATTTGTTGATCGCCGCCAAGCGGTCCACTCAAATACTTATGCACGGGCGCGTCAATCGCCTTTTCCAATAAAATTCCCGTTGTTCCCGTTGCTGATAATTGATGCCGCCGCAGCGCATCTTTATTGTGGATAGCCCACTCAATCAAATCTACTTTTTTGTTATCGTGGGCAATGAGTGCAATGCGTTTCCGCGCTTCAATTTTTCGTATAAACATTTGATTGTCAAGTTTTTAGAATTAGGATTGATAGGATTTTGAAGGATTTAATAGGATGAAGGACCCCTCAGTATAAAACTATTTTTCATCCAAATATAGGCAGTTTTCGCCGTTTTTAGGCTTTCCTCATCTTACGTTTTCGTTATTTTTCGTTTTAATTTTGTTTAAACGTTTTTTCCAAAATTAAAGATGGGTGACGGTAACAATGAGCTTGCTCTGTATGCAGTTTTGTATGCATACGG
>JAYUKJ010000362.1:0-1267 GCA_043764555.1 Saprospiraceae bacterium | reverse complement strand
ATCCATGTATTTGAGAATCAACTCCATTTCGTGCGTGGTTTTCTGAAAGTTCTTGTTTTTCTCTTCGGAAGCGTTCATTTCATCGGAAGTCAAATCATATTTTTCACCCGCAAGAAAAGCGGTATGCGCTTGAGACCAGAGTTGCGTAATGTCAACGATTTGAGAGTAGCCTTTACTACCACCGTTGTCGTGTAGGATATTTTTAACCCGAATAATATTCCACCGGGTTGAACCCGTCTCGTCCACCAAAATATCATCTTTGTTGGTTGACCCAAAAAACGAGCAACGACGGTCAAATTGCCGCGGAGCCGTCCCAAAAAACGGACGCTCCTTGACGGATGCCATCGAGAAGGTAGATTTTAACTGCCCAATATCCCATTTTGATTTGCCGTCTAAATCATCCAAATTGATGATAAAGTTTTGGACAAGTTCAAATTTGCCGTCTTTTGACGTTGGGTTTGATAGTCCTTCTTTGTAGTATAATTTCAAAGCGGGCGGTATTAAAAAACGAATAAAACGGGTTTTACCGACGTTTTGAGTCAAGCCGTACAAGGTCAAACAGTTGCGATTCTGCGTTTTCCTCAATGCGCACGCGACGGTTCGGATTAAGGACTTGCGAAACATCTTTGTCCACCATTCCGCGCCGTCTTCGGTTTCAACAAATTTTGCGAGCTGCGTGATGTGGTCTTTGCCGTCCCACTTCGTCAAGGTCGTAAAGAACTCGTCAAACACATCGTAAATGGAGCAATAGTTGGGCGAACCCATAAACGCTTTCAACATCTTTTCGCAGCCGCCGAGTACGTATTCCATCAGCTCACAATCCAAACCCGATAGATTCAGCGTTTCGTAAACGATTGCGCCCTTGAATCTTATTTCTCCTTCGTTTGCAACTTCGTTGAAACGGAAGTCGTATTTCTCAATCTCCGCAGTACCGTAATTTGTTGCTTGTCAATGAGTTGCGGGATTTTTTTTGCGCATCTATACAGGATTTTTATGTTTTTTTTGTGGGATTAAGCGAATAATTGTAACTTTGTTGAAATTAAATTTGAAAAATGCACACACTCATTTTGCCTTATACAGAATCCGATACGGACATAATTGCTTTTATTGACCGTTTACGCCGTCGAAAAAAGCCATTTAGAATTGAGGAATCTCCGTCAAATCCACTCAAAAATGAGGAGGATAAAGTCGTTATGGATTAGGAAAATTGCGAAAATGCCGAATATAAATTATCGATGATTGCTTTCGCGGATGATTGGAACGCACC
>JAYUKJ010000361.1:0-4238 GCA_043764555.1 Saprospiraceae bacterium | reverse complement strand
TTTTCGTGATTTTCACTTCCGTTCTTCTATTCTTTTTATGCTCATTTTCGTTGCACGGCACGCCGTCGGCGCATCGGTTGCGGCGCATGGATTCACCGTAACCTTTGGCGACAATTCGGTTGGCATCAATGCCTTTGTTGACCAAATATTGGACGGCATTTGCGGCACGGCGTTGGGATAAATCGTTGTTGTAGAAGTCGTTGCCACGGGCATCGGTGTGGGATGCCAATTCAATTTCCATGTCGGGAAACTTCGTCATAACGACGTACAAAGCCTCTAAATCTTTACGCGCGTCGGGGCGGATTGTCGCGTCGTTGAAGTTGTAATAGATGTTTTTCAACTGAAAAGAACTGCCTTCGTTGATGGTAAAATCCTTCGCAACGGGCGCCGCAATGCGCAACTCAATCGGTGCCAAACTGCGCTCTACACCATCGCCGCAATCCACGTCTTTTGTTGAAGCCATTTCCACGTTTGACATCGCGTTGTCCTTCGTTGCGTAGGCTTTATAGGCGCGTCCGCACGGCAAACAGACGGTAAAGGCACCCATTTCGTCGCTTGGCAGCGATTTTATTTCTCCTTTTTCGTTCGTAAAATTCACCAAAGCGTAGCTAATCGGACCGCCGTTTGCGTTGTTTTTCACCTTGCCCGTGAGCGTGATGCAATCGGACGGGCGGCTCAACAAAATCACCATGTCGTTTTGCAATTCGCCTTTCTTCACCACCATTTGCTCGGTTGTGTAACCTTTTTTGCTCGCGCTAATCAAATAACTGTACGTCTTTGAGGCGATAATTTGCGCTTTTCCCGCTGCGTTGGTGCGCTTGTTTTTCATCTTGGACTCCACCAATTCTAAAGCAAACGTGCCGTCGGACTTGATGATTTGGACCGACTTACCATTGTTGTCGGCGATAATCTCGGACATCGACAATTCGCTCAAATTCAAGTATGCAGCCGTCGCGTCGTTAATCGGTTTGCCCGTTTGTTTGTCAATCACAATCACGTTAATCGACTGCGCGGCGTTGGAACCGCCGCTGTTTGGATTGGCGCTGCCGTTCGGGTTCGATTTATTAGGATTACCGCCCTGATTTGGCGCGGTTCCTTTGTAATTCGGGTCATATTCGGCTACATATTCGTTGTTCAAATTCTCAAACAACGTGGCTTGCGACATCGAGAACGAATAAATATCGTCGCCGCCCGCACCGCCGCTTCTGCCTGACGTGAAATAACCATTTTTCATATCAACGTCGATGATAAAGCCGAAATCGTCTTTATCGGAGTTGAAAGGCGCCCCCAAATTGACGGGAACACCGAGTCCGCCGCTGCCGTCTGGACGGTTGTTTTTCAAATAATAAACGTCTAAGTTGCCACTTCCCGGCAAACCATTCGACGAATAAAACAAGGTGCCGTCGGCGTGCAAATACGGAAATACTTCGTTTTTAGGCGTATTGACTTTTGGACCTAAGTTGATGGGTTTGCTCCAAACTCCGTTGCGTTTTTCGCTCACGTACAAGTCCATGCCGCCGTAACCGCCTACCCTATTTGAAGAAAAATAGAGCTTGTCGCCATCAACCGAAATCGTTGGATGGCAAGCGTCGCTGTTGTTTTCGCTAAAGGGCAATTCCGTTGGAATCGACCAATTGCCTTCGCCTTTCTTTTGGGCGGTGTAAATTTTGAGGCGAGAGACCCCCTCAGTATAAGTGGCTGTTTTGCCGTTTTCCGCGTTGTTGTTGCGGGAAAAATAGACATTTTCGCCCGTTTTGTCGAACGTCAACGGACCTTCGTGGAGGCTGCTCACAAGAGCGTTCGAGAACGCGGTGGGTTTGCTCAACTGTCCGTTTTCGTCGCGTCGGGCGAGGAAGATAGACATCGTGCTGGACTCGATGCGGTCGTCAAATATCTTTTCTTTGGCCAGTGGTTTTTGGCTCGAGATGAAAACAATGCCGTCTTCGTAGAAAGCGGGACTGAACTCCAATTGCCCCGTGTTAATGGTGCGTTCGTTGGTCACGACGATATTGCTTTTAGCCGCTTCGAGCGTGTCAATTAATGTTGGATTTTGGGCAATGATGGCTTGGTTGAAGATTGCCGAGAAAATCGTTAAGCTACATAGTTTGTGGTAATGTGTCATTTTGTAATGGCTGATTAGATGGTTGAAAAATAGAGTAAATTTTGGTAAAGTGAATAATGGAGGACTCCTCAGGATAAAAGCGTTTTTTCTTTTTAAACACTTCTTTCTTTTTTTTAAACACCTATTTCTTTTTTTTAAACACCTATTTCTTTTTTTTAAACACCTATTTCTTTTTTTTTTAAACACATAGACACATAGGAAACATAGGTTTTGTCATAGAAAAAGAAAGAAAAAAGACTATGTTTCCTATGTGTCTATGTGTTTAGAAAAAAAAAATAAGTGTTAAAAAAAAAAGAAATAAGTGTTTAAAAAAAAAAAAATAGGTGTTTAGAAAAAAAGAAAAATTGCGTGTTAAAAGAAATACCGCGGATTGCTCAATCGGCGCGGGTCAACGCTTTGTTTTTTCAAGATTTGGTCTTTGAGACTTGGCGAAAAATCGTAGCGGATTAAGGCTTCGATGGTGCCATTGTTGTGTTTTTGCAAACCAGAAACCGTGAAATCGTATGCCGCACCAATGCCGAGTTTGTCCGTTGCTTGAAAGAAAGCCAAGAAATCGACGGAATCGCCGAAACCGCCCGACTGTCCGTAGCGGTACGACACGCCGCCCGTGAATCGTCTTCTCAAAACGGCGCTTAGGTTCATATCCACGCTAAAAGGCGCGTTTTTGGTGTATTTAAACATCACGGAAGGCTTCAGTTCGAGACCTTCTTTGACCTTAAACAAGCCGCCGCCCATCAAATAGACGTGGCGTTGTTCCTCAGCGGGCAATTGTGCCGCAGGATTGACGCCGATGCTGATGAGGTTTTTGTTCAAATTGGGAACAGAGAGACCGACGTAAATATTTTTATAATCGACATAAATGCCCGTACCCACGTTGAAATAGTTTTTAGGCGTTTGCTCGCTCATCTTCAACGACGCGTCTTGCGGGTCTTGAATGAAGATGTTCGGATTGCTCAAATTGAAGGTGTAACGCCGCATTGTGCCGCTAATGCCGACGCGCACCGTGGCGGCGTCCGTCTGCAAAATGGCGTAAGACAGCATCAAATTGGCGAATTGATTTTTTGTCACCCCGAGTTCTTGGTTGACCAATTGCAAACCCGCGCCGAGTTTTTTACCAACGGGACCGTCGTAGGACGCAAGGTAAGATTGCGGACTGCCGTTGAAACCCATCCATTGATTGCGGTAAAGCGCATAGACGGAATGAACGCGTCGCGCGCCCGCATAACCCGCATTGATGTAGTTTTTATTGTACATATATTGCGTGTAATGCGCTTCTTGTTGCGCTTGTAGGGCGGTAAGGGTTCCCATGAAAGCGATGAAAAGGAGAATGCGTACCATAATTTTTGCGTTTATTTTAATTAATTGTAAGATGGTTGTACGGGTTGTGGTCCGTAAAATGGTTAAAATACTGAGGGGTCCCTTTTTTTTTAAAATGAATCGTTTTGAGTTTTAGTTTTAGTTTATTGAAGTAGGATTAGAAGAATTATAAAATGATCTAATAGGATTTTAATTTTTAGCCGCGTAGTAAGCGGGTGACTCCTTCAGTCACCCCGCTTATTTTTCTCGTCTTTCCTCGCGGTCGCTTTTGCTAAAACCGCAAGTGCTGACACCTAAAATCCTATTAAATCATTTTTAAATCTTTCTAATCCTACTTCAACAAAAAAAATACCTATCGAATGATCGTTACAAAGTTCTTAATCACGTCCGCCGTCGGGTCGCGTTTGAAGACAAAATAGTACGTGCCATCGGGCAAGGGTTTGTCTTGAAACGTGCCGTTCCAATCGTTTTTGTACGGCGCGGCGCGGTGAACAACGTCGCCCCATTGGTTATAAATGGCGATTTGGCTGTTGTTCGTGGGCGCGTTCGGGTCGAAATTAAGTATCGTTAAAGTTTCGTTGACGCCGTCGCCGTTGGGCGTTATGACGTTTGTTGCGGTTTGCTCTTTCCGTTGATTCGATAAGAGTTTGATGTAACAAATACCCGTTTGACAACTTGACGGGCAGGCGTCGTAACAGACTTTGTAAACAAAACTCACCGTGAAAGTCGAGTCCGTCGTTGGGTTGTAGATAAACGAGCCGTCTTTATTCAAGACCAACGTACCGCTGCCAACATTTGA
>JAYUKJ010000360.1:0-4239 GCA_043764555.1 Saprospiraceae bacterium | reverse complement strand
ACTGAGGGGGTCGTTTTAGATTTGAAATTCAAGATAATTTCATCGGGTTGAGACTCCGTGCGTTGCGAATTTAGGGCAACGGCTTTGAAACGATTTTCCCCATTATTCAAAACCACATTAAACGTTTTAAGCATTGATTTTTCCCCGTTTGGCGTATCGTCTTCAACGATTAAATTGCGGGTAGAACCCACGAGTTTGCCATTTTGAAACAACTGAATTTCAGTTACTACATCGTTGGGACAATCCGCTTTTATTTTCAACGTAACTTGCTCATTTTCAATATTATAGCTTGGAATGTCATCGTCCACAACCAAGTTGCGTTGCTTATTTTCGATGATAATTTTGACCGTCGGGACTGCCTTCAAATCCTCCACTTTTACGGGCTGAGGGTCAAATTTTTCACCCGCCAAAATACGGCTCAAAAGGTGTGGTGTATAGAATTTTTCAAACATGCCCGCCAACGGAATGATGTCAACGCCTTTGACAAAATACATTTTTTCGTGCATCCCGCGTGTGCCGTCAAAACGTCCATCGGGCGTGACGACTGCCCAATCATTTGTTGTAGGATTGCTGTAAAGCGTGGCGGCAATTGCGTGGGTTTGCACATCCCACAATTGAATGTAATTGCTTCCTCGAAAACTCGTGAAAATGAAGCGGTCGTTTTGCGTTAAAGCGAAGGCATTGTAATAATTTTGGGCGGTGCTGTTAAGCATTTTTTCGGCGTCAAAACGTTGATTATCAATGTTATAAGAAAAGGCATTGCCCCAATAATCCCACATCAATAACTTCCTCTCATTGTTCGTAAAAGTCATGCCGAGGCAGTCTTCGTCGTTTGGTAGTTTCTTTCCAATCTCCGTAATTTCGCCCGTAGCCACCTTCAAAATATAATATTTTCCTCGTTCATCCTCAATTGTACGGAACGCCAAATAAGCATCATTTGCCGAAACTTCAAGCTGCCCGACCTCTGAAACGGGCTTAGGCAAAGGAAATTTACGGATTTCTTCACCCGTTTTAGCGTCTAAAACCAAGATTTCGCTCGTCGTTTTTGTTTCAGGTGACACGATGCTCGTGAACAATTGCAGACTTTTATGGTAAAAAGCGGGGGATGCAATACCTTCTTTTTGCCATACAATTTTCTTGGTTTTGACGTCCGAAAGGACGAATTTAAAGACATTTTTAATGCCGCCATTTTTCAAAAATTTACGATAATAGCCTTGATAACCCATCAGATTTTCATTACACGACAACAACATTTGCTCATGCGTTCCTTCGTGATTTTTCACTTCTTCAAACGGCGTTTCGGCAAGCGTTTTGGCGTCAATTTCGGCTAAATACCTATAAAATTTAGTATTTTTAGCGTTAATTGCGTAGTAAGCACCTTGTTTATCGGTTTCAATCGGCGTCACTTTTTGCAATTCGCCCGTTGTCAAATTCCAATTTAAAAGATTGTCGTCTTGCTCAACCATCAACGATTTATCGCCACCAATCAATTGATGATGATACATATACGACTTCGGTGCGTCGGATATTTTGGACACAATCGCCCCTGTTCCCCCATCCAAACAAGCCAAAGTTAAATGACCTATCACCACCAATTTACCGTCTTCCGAAAACTGAATTTGAACGCCAACGGCGGGTACAGGGATTTTCCAAACGACGTTTTTTGTCGCTATATCAATCAATTGCACGTCATGAACGCTTGTAATGAGCAATTTCTTAGCATCGGGCGAAAATTCAGCGCCGTATATTGGTTTATTGTATTCCGAAACCGCTGCATAAGTCTTGCTATAAACACTTTTGCCCGTGCTTATTTCCTGCACTTCGAGCGTATATTTATCGGAAGCGGCTAAATATTTACCATCGTTAGAACACCTAATAATATCAATCGAATTGCCTACATATTTGTCACTGTGCATCAAAGGCAGGTTAAAATCAAGCGTTTTTATTTCGCTATCATCGGCGGCGTTTGAGAGCTTAACTTTGGTGTCGGAACTCACCGCAGTCCCAATAACGGCGTTGAGTTTTTGAGAAAAATAAGACGTTCCACCAATTGTCACCTTGCCCTTATAAAATTGCTCATTGTCTAACAACAACCGCTTACCATAATCCACAAAAACATTCGTTCCCCGCTTGTTGATTTGGGTATTTCGAGTAGGCGAGTTTGGTATCGTTTTACCATTAAAATCAAGCGTTTTCAAGGAAAAATCCTTACGAACGACCTCAATTGAACGGCTGTCTTGCCCAAATTTAGCCGACAAAATACCGTCAAAAGACTGCAATTGTTTGCCCGTTTGCAGTTCCCAAAGGATGAGCATTTCCCCCTTTTCGACCGTCAAAATAAGGCGATTGTCGGGTGAAATACCCGTCATTTGAACTTCTCTTTGTAGCCCCGATTGAAAGACCAAAGTCGTTTTTTGCGCCCACATACTGAGGGGGTATGCGAGGAGGAATAGTAGGATTATTTTTTTCATTTTTCTTGATATTTATGAAAATATTACATTCAAAAAATAGTATTTCTTATAGCTAAATAATTTAAAATCAATGTATTATGACTGATGTTACGCAGAGGTACAGCGTACCTCAATATTTGTAGGAATTAACAAGAACGTCAATCATAAGGTGCAGCGCACCGTAACCTATTAGTAATCAATGGTTTCGGTGCGCTGCACCTTTCGACATTTATATTTCCTTGCTCTACAAATATTAAGGTGCGCTGCACCCATGCGTTATGAGCAAAAATTAAAACTGCCAACGTTATTTACTGTTTCACCACGCCAATCGGAAAGTCATTCCCAAAGCCATAACTCGCAGGAAATTGCGGCGTGCCTTTATACTTCTCCGTCAACACGGGAACTTGTTCTTGCAGATAGGCATCAAGTTCTTTCACCGTGATTTTTTTATCGCCGCCTAAATCCGCTTTGCCACTCAATGCTTCCAACAACACATAAGTAAAAGTGCCATGCCCAAGCTGTTGAAATTCAGACGCAAATTGCTCACTTCCCGATGCCGTGAGCCAATGCGTTCCCGTTGCACGAGCGAGTTGTGAAATCGCTTTTTCTTCGGCTGCACCACGCGCCGCAACTATTTGGTCTAATGCCCCTGCCGATTGACAAGCATCGAGAATAAACAACTGTTTTTGCGCTTTTATGTCTTTTGAAAATTGTTGTAACTGATTGGCACTCAATCCTTTCTGCGCCAAAGCGTCGTCTTGTCCGTAGAGTTGCGTTACGTCATAAGGCACGAGGAAAAACTCCTTTTTTTGATTCAAAACACCGTGACCTGCGTAATAAAAAATGAATACGTCTTTGGCAGTTGCCGCCGTTTTTATCTTCTCTAATTCGGTCGAAATGCCCTCTTTTGTCGCCTTTTCGTCACCAATAAAAACGACATTTGTTTTACTAAAAATACCTGTTCCACCCTTTTCAATCGCTTCTTTAAAACTCATTGCGTCGGCGGTGGCATAGTTCAAATTATACTTCGGATTTTTATATTTATTAATCCCAACAACCAATAAATGCAACGTGATACCCCCCTCAGTATTTGACGTGTTTTGAGCCTTCGAAGCCTTGAAATTCACGATAATTTCGTCGGGTTGGCTTTCCGTGCGTTGCGAATTTAAGGCAATCGCTTTAAATCTGTTTTCTCCTTCAACTAATTGAACATCAAAGAGTTGTGTTTTATTTTTTTCAATTTTATCATCTTCAACAACCAAATTACGAGTACCACTACCGACCAATTTCCCGTTGTGATACAACCGAATTTCAGACACACCGTCGTCGGGGCAATCGGCTTTTATGGTCAATTTTGCGCCGCCACTCGTGTTGGTGTAGCTCGGAATATCATCATCAACGGTCAAATTTCTATTCTGAACTTCGTACTGAATTTTGACTTTTGGGGCAGGTTTTAGGTTGTTGATATTATCTTTATCTTCAATCGGTGCGGGCGGTGTGCCATCAATCAACATACCGTATAAACCGGGCGTATAAAATTTTTCAAACAAGGCATCGAGCGAAACGACTTCTACACCTTTCAAATAATAGAGGCGTTTGAAAGCATCGGGCGAACCATCGTAACGACCGTCGGGCGTGACGACAAGCCACTCTTTGCTGTCCTTAAAACTGTAATATGTACCCAATAATTTACCCGTTTCAGATTGAAAAATATTGATTTGATTGCCTTCAATCGTAAAATAAACGTTGCCTTTTGGCGTGAAAACGACGCTTGAAATGCCTTTACCAC
>JAYUKJ010000359.1:0-1269 GCA_043764555.1 Saprospiraceae bacterium | reverse complement strand
ATGGCTATTTCACAAGTTCATTGTTATACAACAAAAAGTTACAATAGCCTAATTTGGTGTAAAACTTTTAAAAGTTTGCTTTTATCATCCATAAATGTTTCTATCAATGCCTTAAAGTTATCAGGCTTGACTTTATTTAGACAAGCTAGAGCTAGTGAAATCATTATCGCATATGATTTAGAATATATGCCTCTTGTTGTTCTAATGTTGTCTTCATTAAAGGTGACATCTCTGATTTGATGCAGATTCTCAATCGTCCAATGTCCTCTAATACCGTTTGCTAAATTCATTGTTATGCTTTCAATCTCTTTTGAAATAACGACATTTGTTATGTAAAAAGATTGTTCTTGCATGATTTTTCCCGATTTAATGACCTCAAAGTGTCTGTCAACGACGATTAGGGTATTCAAATGACAAGGTGCCCATCTTTTGTCAAAAAGGCAATCTTGAATATTAAAAAATTCGTAGGTGCGTTTTTCTACGCGTCCATGTCCTTTGTCGTGTTCAACGATGGTATTTAATACCTCTAAGCGGCGTGCTTTGGACGTTAAATCTTTTGTCAATTCTTTCTGATTGTCTTTAACCTGTACAATGTACTGACCGCCTTGACCTGCTATTTGGCCTAAAGTCGTAGGGTCAGTATGCAAAGCGTCCAAAGTGACGGATTTTGTCTCTAATTTGGACGATTTAAGGAGGTCTCTGATGACCAATTTTTCACTCTCCTTATCGCCTTCATAGAAACTTTGTGCCACAATACCGCTATCAGAATGCCGAATGCCGTGTACTAAAACCTCGCTGCGGCTGCTCAATTGACTATCTATACTCCCTTTTAGGTCTTTACCGTCAAGAGCGACCCATTCGCCAGGCGACAATTCAGCTATTTCAACGCCATAATGTGCATAAACAATCTTATTGAAGGCAACAATGTCTAAAGTCCGTAAAACACGGCCTAATTGTGCATTAGAAATAACGCGAGGAGCCGGTAAACACGTAACTTCGCACAAAAAATCATGGTTATTAGCCATAAAACGCTGATTACTCGAACGGTTTTTGCGACCGCAAAGAATTGCTAATATAAAACCCAATAAGACGAATGGTAAAAAGTGGACTTTACCAATTTTACAACGCGTATCGGGCAAATCGCTACAAAGCGATTCATAAAAAGTTTTGTCTAAAGGCTGCATCTTAAATTTGTTTTGTGAAGAATCACAAATTTAGCAGCCTTTTTAATTTTTTGTTTGATAACAATGAACTTGTGAAATAGCCATG
>JAYUKJ010000358.1:0-15333 GCA_043764555.1 Saprospiraceae bacterium | reverse complement strand
CCTGACTTCACGGTCGCCCTGACTTCACGGTCGCCCTGACTTCACGGTCGCCCTGACTTCACGGTCGCCCTGACTTCACGGTCGCCCCGACTTGCGGCACATTTTATTTACAAAAAACTTTCCAATGAAGGACCCCTCAGTATAAAACTCTTTTTCAACAAAAAACCATCGAAAAATGACTAAAACAGCCTTAATTACGGGCATAACGGGGCAAGACGGCGCGTATTTGAGCCGTTTATTACTACAAAATGGCTACAAAGTCGTCGGTCTAATTCGCAGCAATAAGCAAGCGAGTTTGTCGGGTTTAACCTATCTCGGCATCGAAAAAGACGTCGTTTTGGAGGAATGCGACTTGATGGACATGCCGCAACTCATTCGCCTTTTGAGGACGCACGAACCGACGGTTGTTTACAATTTGGCGGCGCAAAGTTCGGTGTCGCTGTCGTTTCAACAACCCGTCGGGACACTCAATTTCAACATCGCGTCGGTGCTAAATTTGTTGGAAGCGATACGGCTCGTCAACGTCGATATTCGGTTCTATCAAGCCTCGAGCAGCGAAATGTTTGGGCGCGTTTTGAACCTTCCCGTAAGCGAACAAACGCCTTTACACCCACTCAGTCCTTACGCGATTTCAAAAGCTACTGCTCATTGGATGGCGATAAATTACCGCGAAGCGTTCGGTTTATTCACCTGTTGCGGCATTTTGTTCAACCACGATTCTTACTTGCGGCAATCGACTTTTTTTACGAAAAAGGTCATTCAAGACGCCATTTCTATCAAATATCAAGGCAAAAAGCAGTTGGAAGTCGGTAATATTGAAGTCCGCCGCGATTTCGGTTTTGCCCCAAAATACGTCGAAGCCATGTATTTGATGATGAATCAAGACAAAGCGGGCGACTATTTAATCTGCTCGGGACAGTCGGTTTTGCTGAAAGACATCATCCACCACGTGTTCAATCGGTTGGCGATACCCCTCAGTAAAATCGTCGTCAATCCCGCTTTTTATCGCCCGACCGACATCGAAGATATGTTTGGTTGTCCCGATAAAGCGCGTCAAGAACTCAATTGGCATTACAATTTAACCTACTTTGACGCCTTAGATATGATGCTCGAAGAGGAATTGTACAACGCGAAACTCACGGGCATTGTGCCAATTTCAAACAACGGAAAAACCCGCAAAACCCGCATCATAGATAAGATTATACAGATTTGACAACTTTTTAAAAGCTATAGTATCTACACAGATTTTACGCTGTGATTTTATTGCCCACATTCCCGAAGGGAATTTATGTTTATAGAAAATAAATGTCAAAATTGACCCTAATCCCGAAGGGATTGTATCTAAAAACGACATTTTACATACAATTCCTTCGGAATTAATGACGACTTTTAGATTGGTTTTCTATAAACATAGATTCCCTTCGGGAATCAACGACGAAATCAAGGTGTAAAAGATGTGTAGATACTATAGCTTTTAAAAAGTTGTCAAATCTTGGGACAAATCACAACACATTCACGCATGAATATTCGATTTTTAGACGGTTTACGCGGAATTGCCGCCTTTATAGTTCTCGTTGGACACGCCCGTTTGCTGCTTTGGGAAGGTTTTTCGGCGGGTTATAAAAACCATTCTGAGGCGTATTCTTTATCAGATAAAATTTTCATGTATGCCTTTAGTATTTTTCGATATGGGCATGAAATGGTCGTTTTATTCTTCATTTTAAGCGGTTTTGTCATTCATTTACGCTTTTCAAATCGAGAAAAACGCGGCGTGATGAACCTTAAAACCTTTTGGTATCGACGTCTAAAAAGATTGTATCCACCGCTGGTTTTCACGCTTTTATTGGCTTTTATTTTAGACAGCATCGGCAAATCTTACGGTTGGTCCGTTTATTTTCAGCAAACGCCTTACGAAAATATCAACCGCGACATTTTTTCTGTCACCGACCCGACGACGCTTTTGGGCAATTTATTCTTTTTAATGACGGTTTATGTTCCGCCTTTTGGCACCACAATCGTCACGTGGTCTTTGATGTACGAATGGTGGTTTTACGTACTTTATCCGTTGTTTTATTGGCTCATTTTGAGGTTTGGATTCAGAAAAACGACGGCTTTAATCGCGCTATTTTTCCTGCTTTCCTTCGGAAAAAACGCGCTCGTTCCTTTGTTGTTTTGGAAAGTCATGGACAGCTTTATTATTTGGTGGATGGGCGCTTGCTTGGTAGAAATTTGGACGAATAAAGACGCCAAAACACGCAAAATCTTCGCGCTTCTCCCCTATTTAGCCGTTTTTCTGCCCATTGCGTTCGTCGTTAAAGAGAAAAATATGGAGTCCTTAAATCCCGTTTTGAACGTTTTGACAGGCTTAGGATTTACGGGATTGATAGCCATTTTATTGCGTTTAAATCCTCAAAATAAGGTCATTCGCGCACTAAATTGGTTAAAACCCTTGGGCGATTGTTCTTATACGTTATACCTGATTCACGTGCCGTTTTTGGTCTTTGCATCGGGTTTTTTAATCGCTCAAAACGGCGCGTTGCCGCAACACCACGGGTATGTTATCTGCGCCACAATTGAACTCACGCTTATTGCTTATTTTCTCCATTTTTTGATTGAAAAACCTTTTACACGCAAGTAATTTTTCATAGCACATATTTTTTTAACACATAGGCACATAGGACACATAGTTTTTTCTTTTTCCTTTTTTTATCTAAAACTATGTGTCTTGTCTGCCTCCTGTATAACTCTTTTTGAACCGTTGATAATCAATTGTTTACAAACGGTGTTTTGAACAGATAATTTTAATCACATAGTCCGACATAGTAGTTTTCACATAGGTTCACATAGGTTTTATCGTAAAAATCTATGTGAACCTATGTGAAAACCTCCTATGTTTAACTATGCGATTAATGGCGTCTAAGTTATCTGTTTTTACGTTGGCGTCCTTCTACGCCCGATTACTATGTGTTAAAAAAAAACGTGTTAAGAGAAATAAATATATTACAAAAATGAAATGTGCTAAATGACTGTTGCAATCATCAATCCGCACTATCCGCCGACTATTTGTGGCGTCGGCGACCACACTTATCACATCGTGCAAACCTTGTTAGAAGCGGGCATTGAAACGTACCTTATTTGTTCCGCAAATCAGCAACCCGAACCCGTCGAACAGCCGCATATATATCCAATAATTGATAAATGGAACCGCCAAGGTTTTCAAACCGCTTTGGACAAATTAGCGACCATAAAACCCGATTGGGTCCTCGTTCAATACGTCCCGCACGGCTATCATCCTAAGGGGTTGCCGTTCGCGATTTTAGGGTTTTATAAGACATTAACACGTAGAAACTACCAAATTTTGACAATTTTTCACGAAGTCTGCGTGCGTTCAGGGCATAAATTAAGTACCCGTTTTATATCGGCTGCTGAGGTTTATATTGCTCGAAAATTGACGAAACAATCGACGAAAATTGCCACAAGTATTGATTTCTACGCCGATATACTGAGGGGGCCTCAAAAAAAATTAAACATCAACATCGTACCAATTGGCTCGGGCATCACGCCGATTTATACGCCTTTGGAGGTCAAAAAAGCGTTGAGAATTCAATACAATATCCCCGAAAAATCAACCATAATCGTCACTTTTGGCAACCGCGACGTGGATGTTTATCTGCCCGATTTCGACAAATTGGCAACCGAATTTCCCAATTTTATTTGGCTACTCTGCGGCAAAAATAGCACATCGGCGGACGTTATTCGCAGCCGTTCCTACATCCGTCACACGGGCGAAATGTCGGCTGCCAACATCTATCAAGCCTTGACGCTCGGCAATATTGCCTTCTTGCCCGAACCCGTCAACGCGCAAATGGAAGGCGGTTCGAGCAATAAAAGTACCGCTTTGGCGTGCGTTTTTTCGCTCGGCATCCCCGTAATCGGCGTAAAAGGCGACATGAACAACGCCCTTTTGCGGGACAAAGAGAATATTTTGTTGCCTAATATCAACGAACCCGATGCGCTCTACGAATCGCTAAAATATTGCCTCGATACTGAGGGGTCCTCCGAAAAACTCGGACGCGGCGCGACGGATTTATATGAGACGCATTTATCATGGAACGTCGTTGGTAAACAATATTTGAAATTAATGATGAATGATGAATGATAAATCCAGCAATCTATTTTTAATTTTTAATTAAATCAAATGACGCCCGACGATTTACGCCGCAACCAAAACATCTTCCTGTTTTTCTTTTTGTACAGTGCTTTCAGTGGCGCGTTGCGAAAATGGGTGTTTATGGGCAATTCAGGTGTCAACAATATTATATTAGTCATTCAGCTATTTATGCCGTTCGTTCTTGTGGCATTAATGAAACGCGAAAAGCCCGTTTTAAGCTATTTTCCTTTAGTGCCTTACGCGATTTTATTGGTATTTTTTGCGGCAAATCCGATGAATATGACGATTTTTCACGGCATTTTCGGCTTTATTATGCATTTTGGTTTTTGGCTCATGCTCTTCACTTACCTCAACGAGCGCGCCGCTTTTCCCATCGAAAACCTCATAAAACCGTTCATTATTGTCTGTCTGATTCAAGGTATTATCTGTTCTTTTCAGTTCACAATGCCGATTGACCACCTCATAAATCGCTACGAAAGCGGCGAAAGTACGAGCGGTTTTGAGGGCGGCATGGTGCGCGTTTCGGGGACTTTTTCGTACATAGGCGGCTACGCGGCGTTCCTATATTTTTTCGGGTTCCTCATTTGGGCGTTGATGGTGGCGCAAAAACAGAAAATTAGCGTCATTTTACTCCTCGCCGCTTTTTGCATTGTCGGCGCTTTTATGAACGGCAGCCGCACGACAACTTTGTTCGTCGTGGCGTGCATCGGCTTCGGTTTTATGTCGTATGGAAAAGGTGTTGACAAAATTCGCGTCGCGGCGATTACCGCCTTTTTGTTGATTTTCGCGTCCATTTTTAATGTTGGCGCCAAATTTAGCGCAATAAATGCCGCCTACGATGCCTTCATGGGGCGCGTCGAATACGGTCAACGGACGGGCGAAAGCGGCAATCGCGCCTACGAAACAATCGCCGAAACCTTGATATTTGATTCCGCAAATCCATTGTTTGGCTTGGGTCTCGGCGCCACGTATCAAGGCGCTACGCAAACTTGGGGCGTTTCACACTACGTTACAGATTACGGATTTTACGAAGAAGAACCTGAACGCATATTGTTAGAAGGTGGTTATGCCTTGCTTTTAATCCGCGCTTTGCTGTTCGGATTGATGATAAAACAGCTTAAAATTCCCTTAATTTACGCAATTCCAACGATGATTTACCTATTTTTCTTCGCGCAAATGGTGTCAAGCACCTTTCAATCGTGTTTCACCTTTTTCGGTATTATCATCGTCGATAAAATGTATTATTTAAGAGAAATGGAAACTTCAAATAACACATGATTCTTTCTTAACACATAGGCACATAGGACAGATAAATTTTTTCTTTCTTTCTTTCTTTTTTTTCTTTCTTCTTCTTCTTAAAACTATGTGTCCTATGTGCCTATGTGTTAAAAAAAAATTATGTGTTAAAATGCATACGTGAGCATGAAAATCATCGTCGCCCATATTGAAAAACAACACGTCAACGCGCTTTTAACGGGTCTGTGGAAGCAGGGTGTTTTAACGAAATTCTTCACATCCATTGCGGCGAACAAAGTTAAGACCCCTCAGTATATCAGCGAAAATTGGCGTGAAAAACTAAAAAAACGCCATTTTACCGACATCGACAGCCGAATAATCACGCATTTTCCATTAATCGCGCTGCTCGCAAACGGCATAAAATCGGAATATTGGCGCATTTTTATCGCTTACAAATGGTTTGATAAACGTGTGGAAAACGCCCTTAAAAATGCCGATTTTGACATTTTTATTGGCTACGAAAACTGCAATCTAACGTCTTTTAAAGCCGTTAAAAAATTGGGGAAAATAACGGTTTTGGACTTGGCTGCCATTCACCACGGCGTCCAAAATCCCATTTTGACGCAATTGGGAACCTTTCAAAAAACAACAGAATTAGACCGCATTTGCGCGCAAAAAGACGAAGCGCTGCGCCATACGGACTACATTTTAACGCTTTCGACGTTTGCCGAAGGCTCATTAATTCAAAGCGGTTTTCCCGCTCACCGTATTTTCAAAACGTATTTGGGCGTCAATCACAGCGTTTTTACACCTAAAACGACGTATAATTTACCTAAAAAACCCATTTATACTGAGGGGTCCCTAAATTTTGAAAAATTTGAAAACGCGCCCTTTGAACTCTATTTCATCGGCTTAATGACCAATCGAAAAGGCTTATTTTTTTTGATGAATGTCCATAAAATCCTCTTGGAACGCGGCTTGAATGTCCGTTTGACACTCATCGGACCCATCGGAGATTTTAGTCCGCCGACCGAAGAAACACCGCATTATCGCTATATTTCGTTCCTAAACCACGCGGAATTGGTCAAAATGCACCATAATTTAGACCTTTTTGCCTTTCCATCTTACTTGGATAGTTGGGGACAAGTCGTGATTGAAGCAATGGCCTGCGGCTCCCCGACTTTGGTGAGCGATAACACGGGCGCCAAAGATGCGGTCGAAAAAGGCGGCGGTTTTGTGTTGCCAATTGACGATTTGACGGCTTGGATTTCGGCAATTGAGGCGTTTTACAACGACCGTTTTTTGTTGGAACAAATGGGTAAACAAGCCGCTAAAATCGCCCAAAATTACACGTGGGAAGCCTATCACGCACAAGTTTTTGACGCGATGACAGCAATCTATAAACAACGCGCTTAAACAGCTTCCTTGATAAATTCATACAATCGCTACTTTTTTTGGAACACATAAGCACATCGTATTCAATACATTGTTTAAAAGCGTTTTATACATAACTATGTTTCCTATGTGCCTATGTGCCCCAAAAAAAATAGCAATTAAAATATGTGTTGACCTACTTAAATGACAAACCACCCTTTAACATGAAAAAAATATTAGGTATTTCCGCATTCTATCACGATTCCGCCGCCGCCTTGACGATTGACGGAAAAATCGTTGCGGCGGCGCAAGAAGAGCGCTTCACCCGCGAGAAACACACGCCCGATTTCCCGAAAAACGCCATCAAATACTGCTTAGATTTTGCGGGTTTGGAGATTGACGACTTGGATGCCATCGTTTTTTACGACAAACCTTTGTTGAAATTTGAGCGCCTTTTGGAAACCTATTACGCCTTTGCACCCAAAGGTCTTGCCTCGTTTTTGAAGGCAATTCCCGTGTGGTTGAACGAAAAAATGTTCTTGAAAAAACTCATTTTCGACGGCTTAAAAGAGGTTGGCACTTACGACAAAAAGAACGTGAATTTGCTTTTTCCCGAGCATCATTTGTCGCACGCGGCGAGCGCTTTTTACCCTTCACCCTACGAAAAAGCGGCGATTTTGACGATTGACGGCGTTGGCGAATGGTGTACGGCGTCGATTGGATTGGGCGAAGGCAATAAAATTTCGATGCTCAAAGAACTCAATTTTCCACATTCTGTTGGCTTATTGTACAGCGCTTTCACGTATTTTTTGGGTTTTACCGTCAATTCTGGCGAATATAAACTCATGGGACTCGCGCCTTACGGCAATCCCGAAGCGGCAGAAACGGCAAATTTTGTCGAATTAATCAAAAAGCATTTGGTGGACATCAAGCAAGACGGCTCGATTTGGCTCGACCAATCATATTTTAATTATTCGACAGGTTTGCGGATGGTTTACGACGACAAATGGGCAAAAATATTCGGTTTTCCACGCCGCGACGCCGAAGGAGAATTGATGCAACACCACTGCAATTTGGCTTTGGCAATCCAACAAGTGACCGAAGAAATCGTCTTAAAAATGGCGCAAGAAGCCAAGCGTTTGACGAGTGCCGACAGCCTTTGTATGGCGGGCGGCGTGGCTTTAAATTGCGTTGCCAACGGCAAATTATTGGAATCGGGCATCTTCAAAAACATCTTTATCCAACCCGCAGCAGGTGACGCGGGCGGCGCACTCGGCGCGGCAATGGCGGTGAATTTTATGTATTTTGACGAAAAACGCCCGTTAAATGGACAACAAGACGCCATGACGGGTTCGTATTTGGGTCCTGATTATTCGGATAAAGAAATCGAAATGATGAGCCGAAAGGCGAAAAGTGTTTATGTAAAATACGCTCATTTCAACGATTTAGCCACCGAAATAGCGACTAAATTGGCGGATGGAAAAGTCGTCGGTTGGTTTCAAGGACGCATGGAATTTGGTCCGCGCGCATTGGGCAACCGCTCGATTTTGGGCGACGCCCGCAATCCTGAAATGCAGAAAAAATTGAATTTGAAAATCAAATACCGCGAAGGTTTTCGCCCGTTTGCCCCCTCAGTATTGAGCGAAGATGTGAGTGATTATTTTGATTTAAACACCGACTCTCCGTATATGCTCCTCGTGTCGCCCGTCAATCAAAAGCGCCGAGAAACGCTGCCGCCGAAGTTTCACGATATGCCTTTGTGGGACAAATTATACCTAAAACGAAGTGATATTCAGTCAATTACGCATTTAGATTTTTCGGCACGTATTCAAACCGTCCATCAAGAAACGAACCAGCGTTATTGGTCACTCATCGACGCTTTCAAGCAACAAACGGGTTTTGGTTTGGTCGTCAACACGTCGTTCAACGTGCGCGGCGAACCGATAGTTTGCACGCCCTTTGACGCCTATCGCTGCTTTATGAGTACCGAAATGGATTATTTAGTTATTAACGATTTTGTTTATACAAAAACCGAACAACCCGACCACGACAACCGAGACAAATGGATGGTCAAATTCAAAATGGATTGACTATTTTAGATTGAAATCTTAAATTAGCGGGTTGGCGGGTTAATGTCGGCGAGGTTTTAAACCTCGCCGACGTTGGATTCGTTTAGGATTCGTTTACGACACCCCTCAGTATAAAAGCCGTTTTTAGGCTCAACACATGATAAAAATAATCAAATCTTTACGCGCACATCCGTTCAACGCAACCGACAAAATCGGAGCAATCGGACGCTTCATAAAATGGCAGATCAGCGCCCGTTTGAACCCGCAGCCCATTGTTCATCCGTTCACGGAACACAGCAAATTGTGGGTCAAAAAAGGCATGACGGGCGCGACGGGCAACTTGTATTCAGGTTTGCATGAGTTCTACGATATGGGCTTTTTGTTGCATTTTTTGCGTGAGAATGACCTTTTTATCGACGTTGGTGCCAATATTGGCAGTTATACAGTCTTGGCATCGGCGGAAATCAAAGCGTTTAGCCTGTCGTTTGAACCCGTTCCAAGTACGTTTTCATATTTTAAAAATAATATACTCATTAACGACATTCAGCACCTTGTTACGCCCTTAAATATTGGTCTGGGTAGTAAAAAAGACGTGCTAAAATTCACCAAATCGCACGACACCGAAAACCACATTGCGACCGAAAGCGACACCGATACGATTGACGTTGAAATAGACATTTTAGATAATATCATCGCCGAACGACAACCAAATTTGCTTAAAATTGACGTTGAAGGTTTTGAAACCGAAGTCCTAAATGGTGCCGAAACGACCTTAAATAAGCCGTCTTTGAAAGCCATTATCATCGAATTGAACGGCGAAGGCAGCCGCTACGGCTTCGATGAAAAGGCGATTCACGCAAAATTACTCGACAAAGGCTTCGCGACTTATCGCTATGACCCCCTCAGTAGAAAACTCGTGGAAGCCGAAAATGCGGAAAACGACAACGTAATTTACGTCCGCGACGTCGATTTTGTGAGAAATAGATTGGCAACAGCGCGTAAAATCAAAGTTCAAAATAGATTTATTTAGGTTTCAAATCAACATTTTCAAATAAAAAAATCATCACATATGAAAACAAGAAGTACGGCGCGCAAAGGCGCTTATTGGTTGGTTTTTCTCCTCTGTTTTACCCTCATTCCGCTCCTACTTTTGGAAGGTGCGACCCGCGTTTATTTGTATGCCAAATACCACAAACCCAATAAATCGTACGGTTTGTGGCAAGCGGACGCCGAATTAGGCGCAATTCACGCATTAAACGGCTATAATTCCAACGCCGAAACGAATGATTATGGCTTTCGCAACGTTGAAGCCGTCAAAAACCCGAAGCCTGCGGGCGCCACGCGGGGCATTGTTTACGGCGGTTCCATAGTATTTTGTTATAATTTGAGCAACGAAGAAGCGTGGCCTTTACAACTCGAAAAACAGCTCCGCACCCACCACAATCCCGAAGACCAAGTGCTGAACGGCGGCGCCATTGCGTGGTCAATCGGTCACGCATATCGGCGGGCGAAACGCGATTTACCCGTTTTGAAACCCGATTATGTCGTCATTTATTCGGGCATCAACGAGCAACTCAACGCGCTCATCATGCAGTCAACGGGGACGGATATTCACGATTTGATTAAACAAGGAAAATACGGCGAAATCACGACGCAATACGATCAATCGCGTTGGGCAAAGCGCAATTTAGCCGTCGTTCGCCTATTTGAGTACGTGATTAGTCCCATTTTTCAGAAAAAAGCCGCCGCAAATCGCAAAGAAATTGGCGAACAATTTGGCATAAAAAGCGAAAATGGCGCGGTTCCAAAAACGGATACGCTCTTGCTTAACAACTATTTATACGTCCTTCGCAATTTCGTTCAACTCATAAAAGACAACGGCGCACGACCGATTTTCGTCATTCAGTCCCATTCTAAAACCATGGCGCACATGGATTATTTCACGTCTTTTTCCGAAAATGGCGCTGCTTTGGCGCGTGAAATGGGCGCCACCATCGTCGATTCTAAAGATATTGCAGAAACTTACACAGGCGAATGGGCGAATTTATTCATCGAATCGGGTTGCCATTTTACCAAAACTGGCGCCGAAGAAATGGGTAAAATTGTCTATGCAAAAGCCTTTGCGCCAAAAGAAATTTCTTTAGTGAAAAATGAGAAAGAGAAATGAAAATAGGACCCCTCAGTATTTCGCGCCTCCACGCACATTCATAATTCATAATTCATAATTCATAATTCATAATTCATAACTCATAATTCATAACTCATAATTTTTAAAATCATGGATTTCGTAAAAGACCTCTGGCTCTTCCTCAAAGAGCGCAAAAAATTTTGGTTAATTCCCATCGTCGTCGTTCTATTGCTGCTCGGCGTCCTCATCGTTTTTGGCGGCAGCAGCGCGATTGCCCCGTTTATTTACACACTTTTTTAACAAAAATCGGATGAAAAACTACAAAAGCGAACCCGTCAAAACGTGCTTAACGATTGCGATGGGATTCTTGATTGTCTTCATTGCCACCAAATTAAATTGGGCATTGTATGTTGCCCTAATCGTCGGTTTAACGGGTATGTTTTCCACTTTTTTAAGTCAAAAAATTGATTTTCTGTGGATGAAACTGGCGGGCGTTTTGAGCTTAATTGTGCCAAATATCCTACTTGGCGCCGTGTTTTATTTGTTTTTATTCCCAATTTCGTTGCTCGCAAGGCTGTTTCGGAAAGACGACCCGCTCATGCTGAAAAACAAAGTTGACAGTACATTTACGAGCGAAAATAAGACTTTCAACAAGGCAAGTTTTGAAAAACCGTGGTAAGACAATTGACTGAAAAAATGACCATCCTTCACCTCGTTTCGCACCCTGTTCAATATTACACGCCGCTCTATGCCCGCATTGCGGCGGATACGGACGTGAATTTCAGAGTCTTGTATTGTTCCAAAAAAGGATTGGAACGCGCGATTGATGTGGAATTTGGCGTGGATATTCAGTGGGATGTGCCGCTTTTGGACGGTTATCGCTACGAATTTCTAAAAAATCACGCTTGGAAAGAGTCGCTTGACGGCTTGTTCGGCTTGCTCAATTGGGGCGTTATTAAAGAAATACGTCAAGCACCGAAAGACAGCGTTGTTTGGATTCACGGTTGGAATTACGCGACGCATTTACTCGCCCTTTTTGCCGCCAAATATTACGGACATCGCGTATTTATGCGCGGCGACAATGCGGCGGTGATTGAAAACAACTTGCCTGACTCTTTAAAAAAACGCTTCAAAAAATGGTGGTTGGGCGGCGTCCTTTTTCCGCGCATCGACACGTTTCTCGCCGTTGGCAAACAAAACAAAGCATTTTTTGAATTGATGGGCGTTGCCGAAAACCGCATCACGTTTGCGCCACACGCTATTGATAATCAACGTTTTATGAATTTTTCGGCGCAAAAAAAATCGCATAAAAATGCCATTCGGCAGTCGCTTGGCATACCCTTTAGTAAAAAAGTGATTGTTTACTCTGGAAAATATATTGATAAAAAACGCCCGATGGATTTGCTGAAAGCGGTGACTTTATTGCCAAATCCCGACGCCGTTTTTGTCGTTTTTGTCGGTGACGGCACGCTTCGTTCCGAGATGGAACGGTTTATTTCAGTCCACAATTTGCAGAAAAATGTCTTGCTCACGGGTTTTGTCAACCAAAGTCAAATGCCCAATTACTATTTAGCAGCAGATATTTATGTCATGTGTTCGGGACTTCACGAGACTTGGGGCTTGTCAACAAATGAAGCAATGTGCTTTGGTTTGCCGCTCATTCTGTCCGATTTGGTCGGTTGTGCCGATGATTTGGTGGACGGAAACGGCGCGGTTTATCCGTCGGGTGATTGCGAAAAATTGGCGACAAATATTGAAAATTTAATCAATTTGCCTGATACTGAATTCGCCAAACTTGGACAACAATCGCTCAAAATTGTTCAAAAATATAGCTACGAAAACATTGCGCAGGCTGTAAAAAATGCGGCTCAAAACGAGCATTTACGGCGGCGATTCCCCATTTCTTTACGCATTTTGTCTCTTTTTTGACCATTTTTTGTTTTTATACTGAGGGGTGTATTAAACATATTTTAGTAATTATTTTTTAGCTTGAAATTCCCGAAGGGAATATATGTTTATAGGACTTTATGAAGAAATAAGCCTCAATCCCGAAGGGATTATATGTAAAATTCCGCCGTTTTTACATACAATCCCTTCGGGATTAGGTAAAATATTGCTTGGTTTTCCTATAAACATACATTCCCTTCGGGAATAATTAATGAAATACGTAATACACTATTGAGGGGTCTTGTTTTATTCAAATGACAAACAATTAATATCTATAAATCAATGAAAACAAGAAAGAAAATCGGCATCATCGGCGCGGGTGGTTTTGGCAAAGAAACCCTTTGCTGTCTGATTGACAGCATCGCGCACACGAGTTTAAAAATCGAAGACATCGCGTGCTTTTTGGTGAGTGACGAACACGTTGATGCGGACTTTGTTCTCGACATTCCCGTCGTGCCTTTGTCCCAATTCAATCCCAAACATTACGACGTGGTCGTGGCCATCGGCGACCCCGTTAGTCGGCGTAAAATGGTCGAAAGTTTACCCAAAAAGACCACTTTTACGACGATTATTCACCCAAAAGCGTCTATTTCCAAGTGGGTTGAAATCGGCGAAGGCAGCATTATTACGGCGGGTGTGGTCTTGACGTGCGACATTAAAATCGGCAAACACGCGCACATTAATTTGCATACGAGCATCGGGCATGACTGCCAAATTGGCGATTATTTCACGACCGCACCCGCCGCAAACATCAGCGGGCATTGCCATTTTGGCAACGGTGTTTACATTGGCACAAACGCTTCAATTCGTCAAGACATAACGATTTGCGATAATGTCATTATCGGCATGGGCGGCGTTGTCCTCCGAAATATCGACGAAGCGGGCGTGTATATTGGCAATCCTTTGAAGAAGTTGGAGAAAAAAGTTTGAAGTTTGAAAAAAGGGACCCCTCAGTATAAATGTATTTTTTGACGTAAAAACGTCAAACTTCAAACGAACTAACCATGAAATTACTCCACATTATTCCAAGTTACAAACCCGCAACGGGCTACGGCGGACCTATTGTTTCTATTGCTTTGCTGTGCGAAAACCTTGTAAAATACGCTGATTGTACCGTGACGGTAGCCGCGACAAATGCGAATGTGGGGAAAGATTTGCCTGTGCATAGTCGGACGCCCGTTTTGGTGGAGGGCGTGAAAGTCTATTATTTTAGGCGGATTACGCCCGATAATTCGCAGTTTTCGCCGTCTTTGTTGTGGTGGTTGTTCCAAAATGTGAAAAAATTTGACGCCGTTCACGTTCATTCTTGGTGGAATTTGACGGTTTTGTTTGCCACAACGGTCTGCATATTAAAAGGCGTAAAACCCGTTTTTTCGCCGCGCGGAATGTTGAGTGATTTTAGTTTGACGGGTCGAATGAAGCCGCTTTTTCAGCGTTTTATTGGTAAAAAACTCCTTGAAAACACGTTTTTACACGCCACTTCGGCGCAAGAAGTGCGAGAATGTTTAACGATAATCCCCGATTGGCAACACGTTAATTTACCTAACTTTTTAGATTTAACGACTTTGCCGAACGCCGCTTTAAACGTTGGCGAGGTTTCAAGCCTCGCCGACGTTAGGCCGACAACGACGCCCCAAAACACGCCTTTAAAACTACTTTTTCTCTCACGTATTCATCCCAAGAAAGGCATCGAATTGCTCTTTGAAGCGCTCGCCGAAATGCCTTTTGAGTGGTCATTAACGATAGCGGGTGACGGCGAAACGGATTATTTGGAACAATTGAAAAAACACGCCGAAAAATTGCGTATCTCACGTAAAATCAATTGGTTAGGTTGGATTGATGCGGCTGAAAGGTGGGCAATTTTTGAGCAATCGGACGTGCTTGTGCTGCCTTCTCACAACGAAAATTTTGCCAATGTTGTTATCGAATCTTTAAGCGTTGGCACGCCCGTTTTGGTGAGTCAATATGTCGGATTATCTGATTATATTTTAGAAAAAAAACTCGGTTGGATGTGCGACACAACGGTTGAAAGTATTAAAAATCAACTGCTCCACATTGCGCAGAATCCGACTGAACGGCTCGATATGGCAAAGCGCAGTCCGCAACAAATTCGGAAAGATTGGGACGCTTCACGATTGACAGATTACTACGTACAAATGTATAAAAGTATGTAAAATACGAAAACGACTGTTGGGATATATTGCTACGTACAAATGTATAAAAGTACAAAAAATAAGACCCCTCAGTATAAACGCCCAAAAACGGCACCGAATGACCAATTCAGACAAAATAACGCCCCTAATTTTGACTTACAACGAAGCGCCAAACATTGCGCGCACGCTTGGAAAACTCAATTGGGCGAAACAAATTGTCGTCATTGACAGCTTTAGCACGGACGAAACATTGGC
>JAYUKJ010000357.1:0-1272 GCA_043764555.1 Saprospiraceae bacterium | reverse complement strand
GCAAGACCGTAACGGGAACGGTCACGGTGCGGCATAAGGAGTCGGGACGGAGGTTGCAGACGTTGATACAAATGCTGTCGCGCCCGTTGAAATCGCGGTTCGGATTGTACGTCACGCACAGCTCGCGGGTTGTTGCATTGAGCGACAAAGTAGCCGTGCCGTTGCGCGGATTGTTGCACAACGTTGCGCGGTGATTGTTCGTAATATTGGCGTCTTGAATAATCATGCAGACTGTTTTTGACGAGTCCTCGGGCGTCACAATTTGAGCGACATTGACCGAAGGCAACGCGTTTTGGGTACAGGCATCTCTGAAACAGGCTTGCACGTTGCCCCAATTTGACGACGATTTGGCGACCGCCAAATCATACGCAAAGGCTTGTTGACTCGCGTTTGTCACAACAACTTCGCTCATGCCCGAGACGGGAAACGTGCGCTCGTTGTGCCATTGCAAATCGAAGCACCCCTCAGTATTTATGACGTCAAAAGCGAGTTCCGAGACCGTCATCCAAGCGGTATCTACTTCTTTTACGCCGTTGGCACTGCCCGTGTAGAACGTGTTGACGGACACCAAACCGCGCGTATCGCCTTTGGAAGTGCCGTTTAGATTCTGAACGCCGTAGTTCATATCTCGGTCGGGCGACTGATTGGAGAAATTGGGCTGCGCCACTAAACGCGGATGGTCAATCAAGCGCGGGTCGTATTCAAACCGATAATTGGCATCGCCCATATTGAATTTTTGACTGACGCTAATGGCCCGCACTTGCAATTGAATCGTCACGACTTTATTGCTACAATCGTAGTTTTTGATGGAAAAACGGGCGTCATATTGCCCCGTTTGTGCGGTTAATGTGTTGGCGAATAGCAAAATAATCGCCATTCGTAGATGTCTAAATAATCTCATCTTCTTCGTTTTTTTTAATATTCATTTGTTAGAAACGTAGATACACACGGCCGTGTGTATTGTGTTGTATGATTGCGCGGCGTGATACACACGGCCGTGTGTATTTACGTTATACATTGTGCGGCGTGATACACACGGCCGTGTGTATTTACGCGTCTATACCTTATGCCTTTCCGTCAAAAACATCTAAGAAAAGGGTAATTTTCTAACGTTTTAGTTCATTCACCCTTCTCTTTTGATGTACGTATTTCACTAAATCAACTATATCTTTCGTATTTTTTTAATCATTTATACCCCCTCAGTATTTTTACTAAATTGGGGCTTTTTTGCACATATTTTAGAAAGATTTCTTTAATTTCTCTAAGATTTTG
>JAYUKJ010000356.1:0-1272 GCA_043764555.1 Saprospiraceae bacterium | reverse complement strand
AACCATTATCCATTGACCATTAACCATTACGTATTAACTATTTAAAAAATTGGTCGTAATCGTCCTGTGGTTTCTCTTTGATTTTAGGCATTTGAAGTACAATTGGCGGCCCTTCTTTTTTTGATTTATCCAATATGTCAGAGCTTAATTCCTCAAAATCAGCAAATTCAGCCGGCGTTGTTTTTGACCCCAAATTAGCATTAGCCGCCTTCACTTGCGCCTCAAAATTTTCTTTTAATTTATCCACTTTTCGATAAATCAAAGATTTTGCAAACAGCCAACCAATGACAAGTGGATAACATAAAACGGTGAAAGCGACTTTCACAACGCCCCATAAAATATCCGTTCGGAAGGTTTCAAACACGTCAATCGTGTAGTCTGCGACGATGCGGTAGTTGATTATCAGCGTGGCAATCAGTAAAATGGGCGCGACCAAATACAGCAATTTGAAGACGCCGCCGATGAAAAAATACATTCCCGCGAGGACTGCAAAAAAAATCAATAAATTTATTATTGAGCCAAAAGGATTGTTCGGATTGCCGCCGACTCGGAACGAACCTTTATAGTTAGTTGCCATTTAATAAGTTATGAATTAAGAAAAATATTAGATTAAAAAGCGTGTTAATAACAAAAAACAAAAACAAAATAGCCGACATTTTGCCGTCATTGGCATAGCCTATTTATTTTATACATCCCCTATTTAACTTGATTGTCAATTTATTAAATAGTTGAATTTAGTTGTATTAATAAAAAACAAAAGTCACAAAAATCCGTAAAACGTATTTTGTTGGGCAGCGTTTTGGCTTCATAATTGCCTAACGAAAATGAGAAACAAGGAGTCATTCAAACATAAAATTATAGAAACAAGATGGGTAAAGAAACAAAAAATTTGTTGACTAAATTCTTCTACCGCGATAATTACTTGCATTTTCAAATTTTAATGCAATCAGCTAATGAGTTGCAAATATGCGGTGAATTTACGAATTATGACGAATATCGAAAATCATTTGACGCTTTACAGACACGTTTGTCGGATTTTAAAACGAAAACGCTGCCGAATGTAAAAAAAATAAAGTTAGAATTGGGTTTGGCAAATGTGGCATGATTTTGATTATTAGTATAACATAATGAATTAAAAAGAATAAATAAAAATATTAAGATATAGTGTCTTCATTGACACTACAAGGCAGACCGGAGCAGTTCATCGGGGGGTAGAGCTGCTCCATAAGTCTGCTGATTTATGGGATTAAAATGACGAAAGCCGAACGGATT
>JAYUKJ010000355.1:0-1273 GCA_043764555.1 Saprospiraceae bacterium | reverse complement strand
ATTGGACGTGGTTTGGGTCGGTCGAAATGCACGTCAAATCGAGTGATTGGCTCGCGCATGGACACCAAAATGATGCGGCTTTTGGCAGCGTTATTTTGCACGTTGTGTATGAAAATGATGTAGAAATCCTCAGAAATGCCGTTTATACTGAGGGGTCCTCCAAAGATTCCAAATTCCAAATTCCAAATTCCAAAGAGGATTCCAAATTTCAAATTCCAAATTCCAAAGAGGATTCCAAATTCCAAATTCCAAATTCCAAAGAGGATTCCAAATTCCAAATTCCAAATTCCAAAGAGGATTCCAAATTTCAAATTCCAAATTCCAAAGAGGATTCCAAATTTCAAATTCCAAATTCCAATATTGCGACTACGCCTTTGGAATCTGAAATTTGGAATTTGGAATCTTCAAGAATTCCTTCTTTGGAACTCAAAAACCGCATTCCTGAAGGCATTTTCAAGAAATATTGGGCAATTATGCACAATGAGCATTGGATTCCTTGCCAATTTCATTTTCATCAAGTCTCGGATTTGACCAAACATAAATGGTTGGAACGTTTGGCAGTCGAGCGTTTGGAACGAAAATCAAAGGAAATTGAAGTCGCTTTAACGCGCAATAACGACGATTGGGAAGAGACATTTTGGCAATTCACCGCGCGCTATTTTGGCTCAAAAGTCAATGCCGAATCGATGGAAATGCTCGCCCGCTCGTTGCCGCATCGCATATTGGCGAAGCATAAAAATCAGTTGTTTCAAATCGAAGCATTGCTGTTTGGACAAGCGGGATTTTTGGCAAAAAATTATGCGGACGACTATTTAATTCGCCTAAAAAAAGAGTTCCAATTCCTCAAAACCAAGCACAATTTGGGCGAATCCGTCCCTTTGGCGGCGTGGAAATTCGGTCGTTTGCGCCCGCCAAGTTTTCCAACAATCCGTTTGGCACAATTGGCGGCTCTGATTCATCAAAGTTTACATTTGTTCTCAAAAATCATAGAAAATCAAGCAGTTGAAACGTTGCCAAAACTTTTTGAGGTAGAAGTAAGTGACTATTGGCGCGAGCATTTTGTTTTTGATACCCCCTCAGTATCAAGCCCTAAAAAGTTTGGTTCCGACGCGATTGACGTGCTTTTAATCAACAATATTGCCCCATTTTTATATACTTACGGCAAGTTGCGCGGCGACGAATCGCTCAAAGACCGCTCGTTAATTTTGCTCGAAAAAGTAAAATCTGAAAAAAATACCATCATTGATGGTTGGAAAGAATTGGGATTTACGGC
>JAYUKJ010000354.1:0-15382 GCA_043764555.1 Saprospiraceae bacterium | reverse complement strand
AGTAGCGCGACAATGCTTTGCACTTTTAGCTGATAGCTCGTGTCATGAGCTTTTAAAACTGGTGCAAAAAAGAGGAAGAAAAACAGAGGAAATCGCGTCATGCTGAATCACTTTTATTTGCATTTATTGAGTATCAATTATTACGCTGTTCATGGAAGGCTGATTTTCGCAGCCTTCCACGAACAGTGTGCAGTAAAGAGATTTCAACGGCGTTTTTCGCAGTTCGTTGCGTGATTTTGTGACGTTAAGAAAAATTAATACGTAATGCCCATCAGTGCGCTTAATTCTTCAACCGTCTGAACGGGCAATTGACACGCGTAGTTTTGACATAGAAAAATGGACCCCTCAGTATCACGGTCTAAAAGCGGGAGTTTAGGGTCTTGATGAGCGCTCGCCATGAGTATTTTATTGGGTAAGAATAAAGCGTTGATTTGCAATGATTTATCAAAAAAATCGGCACCCAAAACGGCAATTTCAAATGGCGGATGCACAGCAGAAATCACGCCGCTTGCCCATTTTGAAAAACTCGTTGGGTACATTTTGATGGACTCCACGAGGGTTTGAAGCATCTCAAAATGTGCATTTTTGTAACGATTGTTGTCAAAAATAATGGCGAGCCGACCGAGATTTTTCATCATCGTTGAGTTGCCCGAAGGCATGGCAGAGTCGTATAAATCCTTTTTTCGGAGCAAAATGTCGGGCTGATTTTTTGACGTAAAATAGAACAAATTGTCCGTCGAATCCCAAAAATTTTCTAAGACAAAATCGGTCAATTCTTGCGCTTTGTGCAAGTATTGCGCGTCGAATGTGATGCCATAAACGTCCAAAAGTGCTTCAATCAGATAGGCGTAATCTTCTAAAAATGCGGCGTATTGCGCTTGCCCATTTTTGTACGTATGAAAGTAACCGCCTTCGGGATTTTTCAGATTCATTAGAATAAAATCTAAAGCATGAACCGCCGTTTTTCGATATTCCTCAACGTTTAGCGCTTCATACGCCTTCGCAAAAGCCGAAATCATCAAGGCATTCCAAGACAATAAAATTTTATCGTCGAGACTTGGTTTTATGCGTTTATTACGCACTAAATACAGTTTTTCACGGGCAGTTTTTAAGCGGCTTTTTAAGTCTAACACGTTGATATGCGCACTTTTAGCAAAATTTTCGTAGGCATTTGGGCGCCACAAAATCGTATTTTCTTCCCAATTCCCTTCTTCCGTCACGTCGTAAAAAGCGCAGAAAAGGGACGCATCTTCGCCCAAAATCGCGTCAATTTCGGCTTTTTGCCAAACGTAAAACTTACCTTCCACACCTTCCGAATCGGCATCGTAAGCCGAAAAGAAGGACTCCTCCCGATAGCCTCGGGACAAGTCCGTATTTTGCATTTCGCGAAGCGTGAAAGCCAAAGTTTCTTCAATCGTTTCTCGATAAATATCTTTTTTTGTCAATTTGTACGCATCCGAAATGACTTGAATCAACAAGGCATTGTCGTACAGCATTTTTTCAAAATGCGGCACCAACCACGCTCTATCCGTCGCATAACGCGCAAAACCACCGCCGATTTGGTCATAAATCCCGCCTTGAATCATTTTCGTGAGCGACAATTCAGCGTGTTTCAAGGCGTCTTCGTTTTTCGTATAAAAATAATAATCCAATAAAAACTGAATCGACATCGTACCCGGAAATTTTGGCGCGCCGCCAAAACCACCTTCCACCGTGTCAAAACGGTCTTTGAGATTGTCAAAAATTTTATCTAAAAGATTTTGATTGAACGTTTTTGAAAAAAAGGACCCCTCAGTATAATCAGCATTTTCGCCGATTTCCGACTCGAAAACTGCCTTTTTCACGAACGTTTTGTCCGAACTGCGAATCATTTCGGTCAATTTATCCGCTTGTTCTTCCACAATATCGCGTTTTTGCTGATACGCACCCGCCATATTTTGCAAAATTTGTTGCCAAGACGGTCGCTGATACGCAGGCGTCGGCGGATAATAGGTTCCCGCAAAAAACGGTCGCGTATCTGGCGTCAAAAAACAGTTGAGCGGCCAGCCGCCGCTTCCGCTGATGAGTTGACAAGCCTCCATATAAATTTGGTCAACATCGGGGCGCTCCTCTCGGTCAACTTTTATGCAAACAAAATGTTCGTTCATAAAATCTGCAACTGATTGATTTTCAAACGATTCGCGCTCCATCACGTGGCACCAATGGCACGTGGAATAGCCAATCGATACCAAAATGGGTTTGTCTTCCCGCCGTGCTTTTTCGAAGGCTTCGGGTTTCCAAGCGTACCAATGCACAGGATTGTGGGCGTGTTGAAGGAGGTAAGGTGACGTTTCTTTTGACAGTTGATTCATGATGTTGAACGTATTTTTAAGCGTTGGTGAAGTGCAAAGTGCAAAGTGCAAAAGATTTGGCAGCTTTTTAAAAGCTGTCAAATCTGAAAAGGACAGCCAAAACGCGCTAACTTTGCGTTTGGACGCCGCAAATCTAAAGCGTTTTAAAATTAACCAACTATTAAAAATATGAACAAGTCCAAACTTTTCGCCGCTTTACTTTTTACTTATGTTTTAAGCCTTGCCTTTCAAGACTTTATGCGTTTTTCAGGCGTTTTCCGCAAGGTGCAATTGCCCGAAATCTTATTTTTATTGCTCGTCATTAGTTTCCCATTCAGCCACTTTCGGCAGTACCGTTTCAGCCGAGCGGACTGCATTTTAGTCGGTACCCTGAGCGTTTATTGGTTCGCAAATATCGTTTCGTCGGTCTTGAGCGGTAAGTTTTCGGCGATTGCGGAATCTTGCGGACGCCTCTATCTCATCGTTTTATTCGGTATGGCGACGCTTTATTTTGCTCAACTGCCCAAGACGGCTTTGCGCGACAAAACGATAAATGCAAGTATCGTGTTGGGTGTTTTATTATCATTGACGGGCATCGGCGGCATTGTTGCGCATTTTTGCGGTTTTTCGAGCATTTTAGTCGGCGTTTCCGAAGATTATCCCTATTTCGGCACCGTTTATCGGGCGCAAGGATTCACGCACACGCCCGCAATGCTCGTTTCGTTGCTCTCTTTCACGGGAATTCTCGTTTATACTGAGGGGTCCCTAAATTTCTCAAAAAAGACAACTGCGGCTTTATTGCTCATGATTATTGCGGCCATTTTGACGTTTTCACGCTCCATTACCTTCCTTTTTTGGGGTTTATGCTTAATTTTTATGATTAAAAAACGGGGATTTTCTCGGAAAATATTTGGCATAACCGCCGTCATGCTCACCTTATTTATGACGGTCGGTACGCACGTGATTTTCATTTCAAAAACAAGTCCCGCCTTGCCCGCTATCTACGCGTCACCGTTCACCTCTAATCGAATTTTATTGGAACAAGGTAATTACATGGCTTTGGAAACGTCGTACCTCGCCATAAAACGCGCTTCAATTGACATTTGGCAAACGCAACCGATATTCGGCATTGGCACGGGAAACTTCGTAGATGGCTTAAAAAAAATTCAAGAAACGGGCGTTTATCCCGCCAAATTGCCAATTTATGAAGCCCATTCCACGTATATTGGCACATTGGCGGAAAATGGCATTTTTGCGGCAGCGGCAATTATCGCGTTTTTTACGCTGTTATGGTTTACTATTTATCGTTATAAAGACTTGAAAACGGATATATTTTCAATTGCTTTACTGATTTGTTTAACCAGCGTTCTGGTTGAAAGTTTGGCACTCGACACGCTGAATTTTAGGCATTATTGGTTGCTTTTCGCGCTCGTTTGGGCATATGGAAAAGTGAAAAGTGAAAAATAGGACCCCTCAGTATTAATCGAGAAAAACGGAACTTTAACAAATTTATCTTTAAGGAATGTGCCATAATTTTTGGAAAGTCGAAGCGCTCAAAAAACTTTTTTGACAATTATGAAAACTAATTTATAGTTTTACGCTACTAAAATTAACAGCACGCCACTATTCTATGCACATCTAAAACAAACATTTCTACAAACCATACATCCGAGAAAACCATGCTCGTCAAAACTTTTGCTGGAGCCGTTCACGGTGTCGAAGCGACAATGATAACCGTTGAAGTGAGTGCGGGCGGCATCCCCGCCGAAGGAGATGCGAAAACCCCATTTTATTACCTCGTTGGATTGCCCGACAACGCCGTCAAAGAAGGCTGGCAGCGCATTGAAGCCGCTTTAAAAAACTCAAAATTCTCGATGCCCCGCGTGAAACTCGTCGTCAATCTCGCACCCGCCGATTTGCGGAAAGAAGGCTCGGCTTACGATTTGCCCATTGCTTTGGGCGTTTATGCGGCAACTAATCAATTGCATTTCAAGGACTTAGATAAGTTTGCCATCATGGGCGAACTCTCGCTCGATGGCTCGGTGCGTCCGATAAAAGGCGCTTTACCGATTGCGATTCAGGTGAAGCGTGAAAAACTACGCGGTTTGATTGTGCCAAAAGCCAACGCCCGCGAAGCCGCGATTGTGAACGATATTGAAGTTTACGGCATCGAAAATGTTCGCGAAGCCATCGAATTTTTTGAAGGAAAACGTGAACTCGAACGCGTGATTGTCGATACGCGCGCCGAATTTGCCAATCAAAATCAAAATCATGAAGTCGATTTCACAGACGTCCGCGGTCAAGAAAACATCAAACGCGCCCTCGAAATCGCCGCTGCGGGTGGACACAATGCGATTCTAATTGGTCCGCCAGGCGCTGGAAAGACCATGTTGGCACGTCGATTACCGACAATTTTGCCGCCTTTGAGCCTCCACGAAGCACTTGAAACGACCAAAATCCACTCGGTTGCGGGCATTCTGCCCGCCGACGCGTCGCTCGTTGCGGTACGCCCGTTTCGCTCGCCGCACCACACGATTAGCGACGTCGCCCTCGTGGGCGGTGGCTCAACGCCGATGCCGGGCGAAATTTCTTTATCCCACAATGGCGTTTTGTTTTTGGACGAATTGCCCGAGTTCAAACGGACCGTTTTGGAAGTTTTGCGGCAGCCGATGGAAGAGCGCCGCGTAACGATTTCGCGCGCAAAAATCACGATTGAATATCCGTCGAGTTTCATGCTTATCGCGTCGATGAACCCTTGCCCGTGCGGCTACTACAACCATCCTGAGAAGGATTGCGTCTGCGGTTTTGGCGTTGTGAAGCGCTATTTGAGCAAAATATCGGGTCCTTTGTTGGATAGAATCGATTTACACGTCGAAGTGACGCCCGTGAAATTGGAACAATTGGCCGCCGTTTCGCACACGTCTGAGTCGAGCGAAACGATTGCGAAACGCGTTGTGCGCGCGCGGGAGATTCAAGAAGCGCGTTTTCAACACAACAAAGGCGTCTATAACAACGCTCAAATGTCGAGCCGCACCGTGCGTGAAGTCTGCCAAATCGACAATGAAGGACTTGAATTATTGAAAACCGCGATGGCAAGATTGCAACTGTCGGCGCGTGCCTACGACCGCATTTTGAAAGTGGCGCGCACGATTGCCGATTTGGGCGAAAGCGAACACATCAAGACGGAACATTTGGCGGAAGCCATTCAATTTAGGAGCTTAGACCGGGCGAATTGGGCGGGTTGATAAGCGCCAGCGATTTCCGCTTTGGCTTTTTACAAACTTAATCACATAGTAATCGGGCGCAGTAAAGACGCCAACGTAAAAACAGATAACTTAGACACCCTTAATCACATAGTTAGACATAGGAGATTTCACATAGGGGCGCATAGCTTATACGTAAAAAGCCTATGCGTTCCTATGCGAAATCTTCTATGTCTAACTATGCGATAAAACGTAGTCGTAAAAAATGCTTTCGTAAACTGTTAATTGTCAACGACTTAAAAAGAGTTATATAGGAATTTAGATAGGAATTTTTGCATAGGTTCACATAAGATTTTTCGGAAAAACTATGTGGACTTATGCAAAAACACCTATGTTTCTGTGCGATTAAATGTCAAAACGGAAATTGCTCGGTAAACGCCATTTGTGCTTATAAAACGCGTGGATTCAACCATTTATACGCCAAATCACTCATCACATTGCTCAATAAAACAATGGCACTCACGAGCATCAAGACCGCAAAAACGACCGACCAATCACCGCCCGTCAAGGCGCTAAGGGTTGTTTGACCCATGCCGTTGAGGTTGAAAATGAGTTCGACGGCGAAAGCACCCGTCACCAAACTTGGTATCATAGCCGCCAAAAGCGTGGCCATTGGCGTTAAAGAATTGCGGACGGCGTGGCGCCAAATCACGCGGTTTTGCGTCAAACCTTTGGCTTTTGCCGTTAAAATGAAGTCTTTTTTCAAAATATCTTGAACGGCCGCTTGCATTTGTCGCGCAATCACGGCAATCGGGTGAATCATCATGCAGAAAATCGGCAGAGCAAAATGCGGCAGACTCGCCCACAGGCTTTCCAAAATCGTCGCACCCACGGGCGGATTGCCGACGCCGACTTCGGGAAAAATTTTCAGACCATAGAAACGCGTCGTCAAGAACATGGCGGCGAGCGTAGCTAACCAAAACGTGGGCAACGAATAGACCGCAAACAATCCTTTGACGAGCCATTGTCCACGCTTTTTATGTCGATTGGTGGCGGCAAAAACACCCAACGGAATGCCAATTCCGAAGGCTAAAATGAGCGTAGAAAGCCCCAAAACGAGCGTTATACTGAGGGGTCCTTTCAGCTTTTCAAAAACCGTTTGGTCGTCCTTCGACAGTCCAAAATCACCCAACAAAAAGTTTTTAAGCCACGTATTGTATTGATTATCAACGCCGTACCAACGGAATGACGGTGCGTAAAGCCGCGCGGTCGTTGGGTTGTTTTTCAAAAAATTAAATTTTTCTACGAGTTGTAGCGCGTCCGCTTTGTAAGCGGTGGTGTCGGTCGCGTCGGTGAGATTTTTAAGGTAGGCATCTATTTGCGCAGCGTCGTTCTGAATTAACAGTTGTTGTAAGTCATTTTTCAAAAAATCACGCGCTTGGAACAGCGAAGAAGACCCCTCCCGATAATCTCGGGACAAGTCCGTATAAACGGCATTTTGAGTCGTTTTTTCCAAAAAATGTTTGATTTCTACGTGAAAATCTTGAATCGCCGACCAATTTCCATACTGCCAAATGAGTTTTTCCAAAGCCGTGCGCTCATCTCGATGCAAAATTTTATGCAATGTGTCGGGAAAAGCGGCGGGCAGCAAAGCGGCATAAAAAACGGGTTTGTCGAGTCCCAATTTATGCGCGGTTTCTGCGTAATTTTCTTCCAAAATACCGCTATTCGTCGTGGATTCGCTGCTGTATTTCAATTTTTCGGCCACCAAATCGCCCGAAACGCAACGACTTAATCCGAAGACAATCGCAGAAATAACCAACCAAGTCGGCAAAATAAGCAGGAAGCGTTTGATAAAATACATTTTATTTCAAATTTCAAAGATTCCAAATTCCAAAATTCCAAAATTCCAAATTCCAAAATTTCAGATTCCAGATTCCAAGATTCCAAGATTTCAGATTACGAATCTTAAACTGAAATTTGGAATCTTGGAATTTGGAATTTGGAATCACTTTTCCTTCAAAAAGTCCGTCGCTTCGTCGTAATTTTGCCCCAATTTCTTACCGATTTCCACGGCTTCTTCGGCAATTTTTCGCGCTTTTGACGTCTTTCCGAGCTTGTTTAAAAGCTGGGCAACAACCATTTTATTTGTTACCGTTATTTGTTTTTTAGTGGCGCGTTTTGCCCATTTCACGGCTTTATCGAGCAATTTTTTATCGTCAATTTGTTCCAAAAAAGTCGTCGCCGTTTCTATTAATTCATCAGGATTGTCGTCATATTTTTTAAAATATTGAACCGCCGAAGCTGCATAGCTGTCTCGGTCACCTTTCATGCGAAAATAGCTCAAGTGGTAATTTTTGCTCATTCTATCCGCTTTTTCGGGATAGACAAAGCGAATTAACGAATCAGAACGCCCCAAAGTGGGTAAATTCTTCTCATCCATCAAAAAATCTGTCACCAATTCTTGAATCTTCAAAGAGATTTCGTCCTTCGTAAACTTCTTTTCAAACGCCTGTTGATTGGTTACCAAAAACGGAAAACGCGGCGATTCGACCCCCTCAGTAAAACGCATCGAAAAGTCTAAATTGGGCAACGAAAACGCGTCGGTTTGCGTGGCCAAATATTCTTCTGCGACGGCAAAACGGCGCTCGTCGTAAGCCTCGGATAGCTTCTCGGCGTATTCTTTCAAAAATTGCGGTTCGCGCTCACCCTTTGCGTAGCGACCCGACCAAGCAGCAAAAGTTTGGTCGCTGCTCAACGCCACTTTTCCGATTGCCAAAAACTGTTCAGCATCTTGAAAACCCAAGGCTTTGTGAATCACTTCGCCGTCGGCATTGATGAAAAGGAGCGTTGGGAATGCGACAACTTTGTAGCGTAATTGAATTGTTTGTCCCTCGCCTTTTTCCATATCGAGCTTCAAATTGACGAATTTTTCGTTAAAAAACGCCGCCACATCTTCGTCGCTAAACGTTTTTTTATCCATCATTTTGCAGGGACCACACCAAGTTGTGTAGGCGTCGATGAAAACAAGTTTGTTCTCTGCGCGCGCTTTTTGCAGCGCTTCACCGAAATTTTCGTGAATAAATGCCAAAGTCTCCCCCTCAGTATTTGGGGTATTTTGAGCAAAAATTACGTTTGAGGCAATCAATAAAAAGAAGTAAATCGGTAAGAATTTCATCGTGATAAATCAGTTTTAGACCTTTAAAACGGTTTTTAAAAGACAATTATTAAGCCATTAAGTATATTGATTGGACGCGCTACGAATTTTGCCGTTTTCAGTGTCGTTAAAATCACGCCAAAACAATTCTTGAGGCCCCCTCAGTATAAATGCCTTTTTCGGCTCGTTTTTGCGTGAAATTAACCAAAAGACTCATTCGTAGGACAAGCCATATTGAGCCAAAACGTCGGCGGGAACGCCTTCCCACGTATTAGGTCGATTGCCCATATAGCCTAAATCGTTGAAACCAACTTGCGTCGTGTAAAATCCTGTAACAACAAAATTTCGCAGTAAGGTAAAAAACGCCGCGCCTTGCCGCATCGCCAATTTCACTTGTTCGGGATAAGCAATATCATCAATAATTTGAATTTGTTGAGCATCGGAACACGCCGTAAATGCCTTCTGAAACCGCTTATTCGATTGATTGTTCAGCCACATCAAACCGCCGCGCATTGGCGTCTGATGCTGCGGTTGGTCTTTCATCATAAATTCGATGAAAGCGGGAACGCCGACTTGCGAAGCGCTGCCAGAAGTCGCATCGGCGGGCAAAATAAGGTCCGACAACACGGTAATCGTCTTCAATTCGGCGGCGGTGAAAAACGTTTCGGCGTTGAGTTTAGCGTCGCGTATTGCCTCCGATTCAAGGCGTCCGTTGGGAATTTTGATTTTTTTGTCGCCAATATTGGCGTTTTCGGCTGCCTCCGCGCCCGTCGGAAAAGCGGCCAAACCGAACGCACTGAGCGTCATATTTTTGAGTGATTCTCTACGATTCATATTGCGTATTTTTTATCTGCGGATTCACGAATTTAACGGATTTACGGATTCTAATTAGGTCGTTAAAATCCGTAAATTCGTTAAATCCGTAAATTCGTGGCTAATTCTATCAAAAAAAGGTGTTTATACTGAGGGGTCCCTAAAATTCAGAATTCCCTACAGATTCTTCTTTTTCATCTCCTCAATAATAAATTCCGACGTCCGCATGGAACACGCCAAAATCGTCCACGTGACGTTTTTATCGCCTTGCGAAACGAAGGGCGCGGCATCGACGACGAACAAATTTTTGACATCGTGGGCTTGTTGGAACTGATTTAAAGCCGACTTTTTAGGGTCGTTGCCCATCCGAACCGTTCCCGTTTCGTGAATGATTTTGCCCGGTTTTTCTAAGCCGTAATCGTTCGACGCGTCGGGTTTGTTGCCCAACGCAATGCCGCCCATTGCACCGATGATGTTCTCAAAAGTATCTTGCATATGCTTGGCTTGCTGCACCTCATCGTTCGACCATTTATAGTTGAATCGCAGCGTGGGAATACCGTATTTATCGACTTTATTGGGGTCAATTTCACAATAATTGCTCTCCAAAGGAATCGGCTCGCCCCGTCCCGCCATGTTGATATAGGCGCCATAAAACCGCCGTGCGTCTTCTTTCAAGCGGAGACCATAGCCACCAGCGGGCAATTTCGACCCATTTGCATAAGGCTGTTTGCCGTTGAATCGTTCCAAACCAAAGCCAAAACCGAAGGATGGCATACCCATTCCACCGCCGTATTCGATGTGATAACCACGCGGAAAATCCATTTTTCGGCTGTCCAACCACCACGGCGTATAAACGTGCATGCCGCCAACGCCGTCTTCATTGTAGCGTTTTCGATTCATCAAAGCGGGAACAAACGCGCCGCGACTTGCGCCCGTTGAGTCGTTCAAATATTTGCCAATCACGCCGCTCGAATTCGCTAATCCCTCCGTAAAATTTTCCGATTTTGAGTTCAGAAGCAACCGTGCCGACTCACAAGCCGAGGCGCCCAAAACCACAACCCGCGCCTCAATCGTCACTTCTTGCAGCGTCCGCGTATCGACGTAGGAAACGCCGCTGCACAAACCTTTGTCGTCCACCAAAACTTCGCGCACCATGGCACCATTAATAAGCGTCAAATTACTCGATTTCATGGCGGGTTTGACCAAGCACGAAGACGCCGAAAAGTCCGCATAAGCCGAGCAACCGCGGCTGCATTGTCCGCAGTAAAAACACTGTCCGCGGTCGTCATTAATCTGTTTTGTGAGCATCGCCATGCGCGACGGAATGACGGGAACACCGACCGTTTTAGCGGCTTTTTTCATCATTAGCTCGTGTAAACGCGGTTTTGGCGGCGGCAAAAAAATGCCGTCGGGTTCATTCGGCAAGTTTTCGACACTGCCAAATAAACCGATTAATTGGTCCACGCGGTCGTAAAATGGCTTCAATTCTTCGTAACCAAACGGCCAATCATCGCCTACGCCCGTGAGTGTTTTTCGCTTAAAATCGTCGGGTCCAAAACGGAGCGAAATCCGTCCCCAATGGTTCGTCCGACCGCCCAACATCCGCGAGCGAAACCAGTGAAATTCAGTCCCTTCTTTCGCCGCGTAAGGCTCGCCCTCGATTTGCCAACCGCCCCAAGCCGCGTCAAAATCGCCGAACGGACGCGTCGTGTTGGCGCCCCGCCGCGGAGATTCCCACGGATTTTTCATCTGCGTGATGTATTTTGGGTCGGCGGGGTCGAAATAACCGCCCGCTTCCAAAACGCAGACCTTAAGTCCCGCGCGGCTGAGAATATACGCCGCCATGCCGCCGCCCGCACCCGAACCGACGATAACGGCGTCGTATTTTGTCGTTTTTTCTTCAATATTAATGTTGACCATACGTGGATTGTGGAAAGTTTGGTTGGAACAAAACAAGGTAGTTTGTCCATTTTATAAAACAAATCTAAACCGATATTTGCAACTATTTTCTCTTTTTTTAAGTATTTTAGCAAAAAAATGATGGTTATACTGAGGGGTCCTTTTCGTTGTAAAAAAATGCCGTTACCGACGAAAGTCAGCAACGGCAAGTTGTGTGTGCAAAAGTGAATATATTAAGCTAAAGGAATTGTCAACTCAATTATTGTGTCCTCGAAAAAAGTATACCTTAATTATTGATGAAAAGTCATAAAACTTTTACGTTTCTTAGAATTAACAACGCCACCACAAGATTCACCTTCATTTGTGTTTGAAACAAATTTGACGAGAAAATCAAGGCGTTCGTTCGTAAATTCGACGAGCCAATTGCAACGGCAAGTCGGATAAAAAGTGCCATATTCGGCTTTGTCAGCTTCGGGAAAAATCATTTCCAACTGTGCTTCACGGTACGAAACCCATTCATCCTGCGCTTTTTGAAGTTTTTTAAGGAAAAGCGGATATTTGGCGTATTCCTCTTGAATGCTTTTTACCATATCTTCCAATCCTTTTTTGGATTTCAAATAATCGCTGCAACTGTTGCGGCTTTGGTCAACTTGAGGCGCTGCGGTTTGAGCTGAACTCACGGATGCGCCGATACATAAAACAAAAAGAAGTATAAATTTGCTTCTCATAGGTGCCTGTTTTTTTTGATTAAAGAAATAAAATATATGAATTTGTAAGCCGTAAAAATGCTTCATAAGATTCAGTTAACAAAAGAAATCACGTCATTTATCAGGCTCTAACGCTTAATTAACGTGTTTAGAGTAGTTAAAAAGTATTATAATTTTGAAATGTGACGTGCGTATCTAAGAGATTCGAGGTTGGGCAGCTTTAAAAAAAATTGTCAAATCTAAGCATGAAGGCGGTCAAATTTGGGCATAAAAAAAGGGTAACTACTTTTACAAGTCGCCACCCCTCACACTATGAAACACTATAATTTTCTTTTTTTGTATTATTTGTTGGATATTATTCAATCAATTAAAGCACAAATTTAGTTTTAAATTTTGAATCCGAAAAGAAAATAGTCTTTTTCTTTTCTCACTTTTAACAAACTAAAGTGGTAATTTGTTTTTTACGTTTTAAAATTGCTTCAAAAACAGCTTCCCATTCCACCATTCTTTCTCAATTGTCGCCTTGTTTTTCTCATAAAACTTGACGGCGGGCGTGTTCCAATCCAAGACTTGCCACTTGGTCATAACGCACTCTTTTTCGGCAGAAATAGCCAAAAAACGGTCAAAAAGTAGCTGTCCGACGCCATATTGACGGTAAGATTCAGTGACCACAAAGTCCTCCAAATACATCATCCGACCGCGCCAAGTGGAGTAAGCAAAGTAGTAAAAAATCATCCCAACTATTTTTTCGGACCCCTCAGTATCAGCGCCTTTTTCGGCAAAAAAATCTGAATCAACTGCCAATTGAACATCAAAAATACCCGCCAAAAAATCTTTTTCATAGTCGGAAATCGTTGCTGTGTGCTGTTCGGGCGCGTTTTCATAGACCGCAAGCTCGCGTATGAGGGCGTGAACGGCGGGCATATCGGCGATTGTCGCGGGACGAATGTCTATTTTCATGACACAAATTTTAGCTTTAATTAAAAAAACGTGAAAGTAGAGGAAGCCGTTTAATTGCCCAATTTCCAAAGCGTTTTTTTGTTTCTATTCTTTTTCGGTTGCTCAAAAAAATAGATTTTTTTCGTTGGTAACAAGGCAGCTAAAAGCCCGAAAGCCATACCGCCGTAGCCGACATTCCGTATCGATGTTCTCAAATTAGGCGCAACATAAGGCACTAAAAACAAATTATTTAGCACAGAAAGCGTCACAACCGTAATGCCTAAGTTTTGCAAACCTTGATTCATTTCAGAATAGCGATTGATTGCCAACACTTTAGACAACGGCACCCGCGTGAGCGCTGAATCTTTCGGCTGCGTAAATATTTTTTTCTCTTGAATGGCAGCTTTATTATTGTCCCCCGTTTGGCGATTCGTTTCGGTCAAAACCAAAATTACGGCATCGGCTTCGACGCTTTTTAAATAGCCTTTGTAGGACTGAAAACAGTCGCAATCGGGGCGACTCGTTTGGGTTGGAAACTTTATTTCGATTAATGAATTGATGGGCAACGAAACTTTGCGACTGCTCTCCAGTTTTCTAAGCGTCAATTGAGCAGTGGCGAAATGGGTAAAAATGACGACTAAAAAGCAAGTTAAAATGTATTTTTTCATTGTTTTTAGATTGAAAATGACGTGAAAAGTGTTCAAAAAGTGTTCTATACTGAGGGGTCCCTTTTTTGTTTTTAGAATTAGAATTTGTAGGATTTATAAAGATTTAATAGGATTTCAGACAACACTAAACCTGATTAGGATTAACACTAACAACTGATAATCATCGATGTTTTGAACTTAAATTAATTACTTAATATTTTCCATAATTTCTTATTCCCGTTTTTAGGTTGTTCCAAATAATACGTTTTTTTAGTAGGAATTAAAGCACATGACAAACCGATGCTCATGGTTACAAAACCCGCATTTCTCACTGTTTTAGCGTGTGGCTCTTTTAAATGCGGCGCGATAAAAATATTACTCAAAATAGCCGCCAACATGAGGTAGCCACCGGCATTACTCAATTTCAGATTTTTAGGATAACGCTGCACAATCGACTGCATTTTAGTCAACGGAATCTGCACAATTATCGGCGTATCGGGCGGATTAATGTTGCGGTATTCTTGAATCGTTACGCCGTTTTCATCCACATAATAACGATTTTCGTAAGTCATGACGACGCCAATACTCCTATTATCCGCGTTTTTGAGCCGACCTTTGTAGATTTGAGCAGCTTTTTCGGGCAGTCCCGATGTCTTTATCGGAAAGGTCATATCAATGGAAGTTCCCCCAGAAATGACGTGTTTTTTAGTCCCATCAACTTGTTGAAGCGTCAATTGAGCCGATGCAAAATGCGTGAAAAAGCAGAGAAAAGCGTAGGTTAAAACGTGTTTTGTCATTATTTTTAGATTTTGAATTTAGAAGAAATACTGTTGTGTAAAGGTAAAAAAACATCTGAAAACAGTTTTATACTGAGAGGTCCTATTTTTAGAAAATCTTTTCAAAAATCGAAAAAAAGTGTAATTTTGTTTTTTGAAAAAAAAATATCATCATGAAAAGTTATACATTTCGAGATTGCAATTTAGAATTGCTGGAAACTTTATTTGGATTGGAGCAAACGGTTCAATCAGACAACTTGGACGCATGGATGAACCAAGAAGCTGAAATTACGCCTTTGGAAAAAGCCATGATTCAGCACTATCAAGGTAATTTGATTTTTCACTTGTCCAGTTGGAATGAGCAGGAGTTGGCGTTGAATTTCATTGGTCCACTTATTGGCATGATAAAAATTGACACTGTAAAATTTAATTTTTTCGCCGAACGTTTACTCGAAGAAACCATACAATCCATTGATAATGAAGATATTAGATTGATTGGAAGACCTGATAGCTTAATGGCTTCGGGACGTCGCAGTCCCAAGGTTCCGTACTTTTCCTTCCACGAGCACAAGCCTGAAACGGAAGGTGGTGGCGACCCTGGCGGTCAAGTGTTAGCCGCAATGCTCGTCGGGCAAGCCAAAAATCAAGAATATGATAAGCCTATGTACGGTTGCTATGTGATGGGACAGAACTGGTATTTCATGGTTTTGGAAAACAAAACTTACACGGTTGCGAGTCCTTTTGCCGCAACAAATAAAGAAGTTTTTGACATTTATCGCGTTTTAAAAGCATTGAAAAATAACATCGAAGTACGTTTAGGCGTGTAGAAAACGGCGTTTAAATTTTGATAGCGACATTAATAATTTGTAGTCGGCAACTTTAGTTGCCGCGAAGTGATTGATAATCAAGAT
>JAYUKJ010000353.1:0-1281 GCA_043764555.1 Saprospiraceae bacterium | reverse complement strand
ATTAGTACGGATATTTTTAAGATATAACCGTTTGGTTTAGATTTGACAACTTTTCCGAAAGTTGTCAAATCTTTCTAAATCAGCCATATGCACGTCCTCTTTTATGAAAAAATTACCCGTTGTTACCGCTTACACGCGCAAAGGCAAGGTTTTGGTGGCTCTTTTGCGCGGATTATTAAGCATTGTCCATTTATTTATGGGTAGAAAATGGGCAACGCCACCGCCGTTTTTTCACGACGACCCGCGCCATTATTCGACGCGCGATTTGTTGTTTTTTGCTTACAAATATTACTTCAAACCGACCGAAAATCACGGTTATACTGAGGGGTCCCGAAATAATCGGGAGAACTCCTCTTTTTTTTTCAAAGACAATCCACCGATTTTTTCTACCGAAAATTTAGGCAAAAATGCGACAATCGAACGCACTGTAACGCTCACGGCGGCGGGCGATTTGATGCCTTACGAATGGATTCAACCGTCCTTTTGTACACACCTTTGGGACGATATTGGCGAAGATTTTTTTAGTTCAGACCTCACTTTCGCCAACCTTGAAACGCCGATTGATGTGTCGAAACCGCCGTCACTTGTTCCCGAAGTCATGCTTTCTGATATGCTTTTCAACGGTGACGCAGCCATGTTTTCTATTTTTAACGCCGATAATTTCAAAACAAAAACGTGTAATCGCGTGGGTTTTGACATTTTGTCAACGGCCAATAATCATTCGTTAGACATGGACGAAGCGGGCGTTTACGAAACAATTAATTTTTTAGAAAATAAAAACATCCGACACGTTGGTACGCATCAATCACGTGAAAAACGCAACGAAACGACGATAATTGAACAAAATGGTATTCGTTTGGCTTTCATTAGCTACACGTTTTCGATGAATCAACGCGTGAACCCAAGCGACAAACCGTGGTTGGTAAATCATTTGGAAGTCAATCAGCCGAATGTTGACCTATCTATTTTAACACAAGATATTGCAAAGGCGAAACAAGAAGATGCAGATTTTATTATTCTGAGTTTGCACTACGGCAACGCCTATCAAGCCTATCCTTGCGCGCACATCGTTGAAAATACCAAGCGTATTTTTGAAGAATGTGGACCCGACGTTATTCTCGGCGGACACGCCCACAATGTGCAACCGATGGCGGCTCATATGTTCACTTGTCCACATTCGGGCGTGGAAAAACGGGGTTTTGTGCTGTTTTCTTTCGGCGATTTTGTGGCGTATGATATATTTAATTGGGGACATTTGTCGGTCTATTTGAAATTAGAAAT
>JAYUKJ010000352.1:0-4283 GCA_043764555.1 Saprospiraceae bacterium | reverse complement strand
TGGTCGAACGGCAGCACATTGGCAATTGCTACGAATATAAAAGCGGGCTTACACAGCGTCACCGTCACCGACGCAACGGGTTGTACAACGACTTGCAGCATCATTTTAACCGTTCCAAACTGCACCCCTTTATTGAGCGGTGGAACCATTTCGGGTGACCAAAACTTTTGCAACGCTTCGGAATTAACGGGTATTTTTGAAGTAAACGCCGCGCTCGGTGGCTTAGGACTTATCGAATATATGTGGATGTATTCTGATTTCACGGCAGATTTCAGTCAAGGTGGTTGGAACACGATTGTCGGCGCAACGGGCAAAGATTTACCCGCGAATTTGTTGCCAAATATTACTAAAAAGACCAATTTTATCCGTTGTGCGCGGCGCGTCGGTTGCTGCGAATTCGTTGAAAGCAACGTTGTAACAAAAAATCCGACGGTGACAACTACTTACACGAGCGAACGTGCGCCATGCATTGGTTGGGTCAACGTTTTCAGCGCTTTTGACAATGGCGCGGGTGCTTATTATCAATGGACATTTGAGGGTGCAAACATTGCAAGCTCAAACAACCGCGTTGTGAACGTTACTTTCACGTCGTTGGGTAGCAAAAAGGTCACGCTCACAATCGTTAAAAATGGTTGTGTCCAAACCCGAATTGTGCCGACTCAAGTTGTGAATTGTTCGGCGGCTTACGGAGACATTATCGCCTTGATAGCAAGTGTTACGAATAACAAAAAAGTGAAATTGGATTGGATAACGACCAACGAAACAAAGAACAGTAAATACGTCGTTGAGAAGTCGGACGATGGTTTTAGTTTTAAAGCCATTGGTACAGTTAATTCGCAAAATAATGTCCATAATGTCTATAATTTCACAGACAATGCGCCTAAAATGGGGCGTTCTTTCTATCGAATTCACCAATTGTCAACGCTTGATGAGGCAATAAGACTGTCTAAAGTCGAGAAAGTAATCGTTGGCGACGGCGAATTGTCCATGCTCGTTTATCCGAATCCGATTGACAAAACGGTGTTTGTGGAGGTCTTAAATGGTGAAAATACTGAGGGGTCCCTCGAAGTTTATAATGCCTTGGGCGTCTTGGTGAGAACGCAGTTTTTTACTAAAAATCAAGTGCGTTATGAGCTTGAACTCGGGGAATTAGCGGCGGGCAATTACATCGTTCGCATTCGGCAAAATGATGGACAAACGGCGACGGCGAAAATGACTAAGATGTAGTTTTTTTGTCATTCAGAAGAATCTCTTTTGTTTAGCCGCAACAAAGGAGATTCTTTCTAAATGACAAAAAAAGACCCCCTCAGTATAAACGGCATTTTCTATCAAAAAAGCCCAATAACGCATGGTTATTTGGCTTTTTTACGTAAAAAAGGCGTTTATACTGAGGGCTCCTAAAAGTGGCGCGACCTTAAGGTCGCGTTACATTCACGAATAAATGTGGGAATTGTGCAACTCTTATCCATAATTGTGTAACATTTTAGACAATCAAAGCACCGACTTTTGTTGCATGAAAATGGTTTCATAATTAAATTCAATGAAGATGAAAACGCAACTATCTATCATCGCAATTCTGCTGCTATCAGCGACTTATTTAGGCTATCAAAAAGTTGAAAATAGTCCTAAACCTACTGTCGAAAACCCAAATCCTAACCTCGCCTATTTCTCGGCTCAACAATTGGGGCGCGATTTTCAATTGACTTGGGCGACGAATGTTGAGGAGAAAAATTCAAGTTTGGAACTTCAAAAGAGCTTCAATGAACGCCAATTTGAAACGCTCGCCATCTATAAAGGTGCGGACAGAAATGCCTTAAAAACGTATGCCTATTTGGACACAACGCCGTTCGCGAGAACGGCGCATGAAGTGAAAATTATTTACTATCGCGTGAAACAAATAGATGCTAATCAAATATATACGTATTCTAAAGTTATTTCAATTGTAAGAGATGATATTCATGATACGCCCAATCCGACGCTTTAATGTAATAAATGTAGTCGGCAAATGTAGTCGGCAAATGTAGTTGCCGCTTGATTTATAGCGGCAACTAAAGTTGCCGACTACATTTTACTAAAAAGTGTGAATTATACAACCCTTACTTGCAATTGTGTAAGGCTTTAAAAGCGTACAACCGCCACCTTTGTTGCATGAAAATTCTTTCATAATTAAATAAAATGTGAGATGAAAACGCAAATAATAGTCCTCGCAACATTGGTATTTTTGATGCCGAAAATCAGTTCAGGGCAAGTGAATCCTGCTTATAATGACCAAAATTACAATGTATTACCCATTGATTTGAGGTATTTTAGTGCAGAAAATCAAAACAACCAAGCGCTGATTAGTTGGGCATTGGCTTCGGATTTGGTCTATGTGGTCGAATTGGAAAAGAGCTTCAACAACCGCGATTTTGAGACCATCGCAACGCTCAACGACTACGCAACGCCCACGAGAAACGTCTATTCTTTTTTGGATAAAACGCCTTTCAGAAACGCCAATAACGCCGTTTTTAGCACCGTTTATTATCGCCTAAAACAAGTAGATGCCAATCATATTTTTGAGTATTCAAAAGTTATTGTCGTCAAAGAAATGAATGAAATGGGGACGGCTTCGGCTCCTTCAACGCCCAAATCGTATCAATTTACGCCCAAATCATATCAGTTTACGCCAAAAAGCGTTGTGCCACCTCAAACTTTTTTAATCGTCGATGTGGCGGGAAAAGTGATGATGAACGGGCAGCTGAAGGATTCAGATGCCTTGGATATTAGAAGGCTCCCCGCGGGTTTTTATCGCTTAAATATTCAATCTGTTCAAGTGAAGTTTCTAAAAAATTAATCGTATTGCGACTTTAAGGTCGCGCCACTTTGCAAAATACTTTTGAAAAATGACTCTTTTTACTCAACATTTTGTGCTGTCAACGTCGTGTTCCATTTTTTTAGGGCCCCTCAGTATAAGCCTTGTTTTTCAATGGTTTTCGGAGTCCGACGGCATCAATTTCATCGAATTTATATTCTGACGTACCTTTAAAATGATGCTTTAAAATAATTGAAAGTTACAATTAGTTGATTATCAGTTGTTTACTAATTCATTATTTATCACTCATCATTCATCATTCCCTAAAATGGCTTTCATTGATTATTACAAAATATTAGAAATAGATAAAACGGCGTCCGTTGAAGACATTAAAAAAGCGTATCGGAAACAAGCTCGAAAGCTGCATCCCGACACGAACCCGAACGATAAAGATGCCCAATTGAAATTTCAACGAGTCAATGAAGCCAATGAAGTCTTGGGCGACGCCGAAAAGCGAAAAAAATACGATAAATACGGCGAAAATTGGGAACAAGGCGAGCAATATGAGCAACAACAACAACGCCGTTCGGAGCAGCAAAGGCAGTACGCAAACAATCAGCGTTACGCAGGAAACCAAGAGTATTCAAATGAACAATTTTCGGGATTTAACGATAGCAATTTCTCGAGTTTTTTTGAATCCATGTTCGGTGAGGAACGCCGACAAACGCAGCAACGGAAAGGTCAAGATTACAATGCTGAATTCAATTTGAGCTTGCTCGACGCCATGACGACGCACCAACAAACGCTCGAAGTTGGCGGCAAAAGTATTCGGATTACCATCCATGCGGGTATTGCCGACGGACAAAAAATAAAGCTTAACGGCTACGGCACATCAGGCGCAAATGGCGGGGTTTCGGGCGATTTATACATTAAGTTTAATATTTATAAAAATCCCAATTTTGAGCGCATTGGCAATGATTTGTTCACCACAACGACCATTGATTTATACACGGCAATGCTCGGCGGCGAAGTGGTTTTGGAGACTTTAAACGGCAAAGTTAAGTTGGTCGTAAAAGCCGAAACACAAATTGGAACAAAAATGAGATTGAAAGGAAAAGGCTTTCCTGTCTATAAAAAAGAAGGTGAAATGGGCGATTTATACGTGACTTTCAACATTAAATTACCGACGCAATTGACCGATAAACAACGGTCTTTATTTGAAGAATTACAGAAAGAAAGTCAAACGTAGTCGGCAACTTTAGTTGCCGCGTAAGTTGTCGCGGCAACTAAGTAGGTCAACGCATATAATCGCTACTTTTTTTTTAACACATAGGCACATAGAACACATATAAAAGCCTGAAAACCAATTTGTTATAACTATGTATCCTATGTGTCTATGTGTTAAAAAAAATGTCGTTTATTTAGGTCGAACTACTTAAAGTTGCCGACCGCGTTTGACTGCGTAAATCAATTTTATTTTAATCATTTTGAA
>JAYUKJ010000351.1:0-1286 GCA_043764555.1 Saprospiraceae bacterium | reverse complement strand
TTACGTTTGAACCCGCAACGGTCGTATTGACTTTGTACGTTACAAAATTATCCGTCGCGAAAGCGACCCAATACGTTCCCGCCGCCAATACTGAGGGGGTAATCGGAAAGGTGTTCGTACCGACTTGCAAATTGTTTTTGGGCGCGGAAGCGGCAATCAAAGTGCTTGGTCGCCCTGCGTTATCGGTGTAAAGTGCCAATCTTGCGTTGGTGGCGGCAGGTGTCGCCAAGGCGTTTTCAAGCCACAAATTACTGGCAGTAGTCGGGTTGGTAAGGACTATTCTATTGTACCAAACAAAGTTATTGCCCACTCCTTGCCCGTTGTTAAAGCTAATGCCCGTTTTTGTCCACAAAAGATTTGTTGCATAGCCGTTAATCTTCACGGACGCATTTAATACAGTCGTTCCACACGCCGCAACGGGGTTAGTCGCGGCACTCGCTGATAGGGTTAGGACAGCCGAACTGACGCTACTGACGGGAATAGCCACGTTTTTTGGAACAGTCCCCCCGCATGTGTGCGTAATCGTGCCACTTGCCCCGTTGATTGCCGTTGATTTTTGACGCACCCAAATAACCTTAGAAGGTACTGACCCTGCGGCGGGCGTTAAAGTTAAAGTATTGGCAAAACCTGTTTCTGAATTAAGACTTATTTCAAAATGGGTTGGCGCGTTGATGACCACATTTTCGGACACATCAACCGCCGACACCGTGTAAGACTGTGCCGCCGAGACCGAACCCGTGAAACTGGCAAAAGCGGTCAAAGTAGTCGTAGAAACGTTGATTTCGGGTGCAAATCCTCTTACAAGTACCGAAAACGGTAGCACTGATGTACATTGCGTCGTACTGTTTTTAAGGGTCAAATTAAAATTATACGTCCCCAACGGTGTACCCGAAGGGACGGCAACAGTTAAAGGCGACGCCGTTAAGGCTACATTACTGAGGGGTACGAAATTGGGCAGTGCGTTCCCCGTTGTGGCAATGGTATAAGTCGTTGGTGCGCCCGTCGGATTGCTAAACGGAACGGTAAAAGACGTGCTGACGTTCGTAATGGGTTCAATCGCGTCAAGCGTGAGGCTTGGCAACGGATTGACCGTTATTGTCAACGTTTTGGGGGCGGCACATTGCCCCGTATTGGGCGTAAAAGTGTACGTTGTGGTCGTGGTATTGTTCAGCATTGGCGACCAAATGCCCGTAATGCCGTTATTGGAGGTGGTCGGCAAAGCCGATAAAACCGTTCCCGAACAGCTCGGCGCAACCGCCGTAAAAGTGGGTATCGTGGCAACGGTA
>JAYUKJ010000350.1:0-1286 GCA_043764555.1 Saprospiraceae bacterium | reverse complement strand
GCCAAGCTGCGTAAGTTGTTGCCCACCAAACAAGGCATTGCAGCGAAAAACCAATTTTTGACGGCAGTCCACCGTTCGCAAAAGCCGCGAGAACCAGTCCCGAAGGTGCTGCTAAAAACAGAATTGAGGCGATATAAATTTTCCCAATCAGTCTGTGAATTTTCGGAGACCAATTAGGTTGCTTCGTGCTTCGAAATGACATGGGGAAAAATTGAAAAATGCCGCCGCCAATCGCCAAAATGCTACTCGTTATGTGTACATAAAACGCAATCATGAAATAGCGACGGTCTAAAACTTCGTCGGTTTTGGTGCCGAGAAAGTTGACAGCGCGCTCAAAAGTCATGTATGGTAAAATTTTCGTAACCATAACTACCGTAAAAACAAGGACAAACGCAGCAAAAGAGTAGGCGAGGAGTTGCAATAAAAAACGTTGTACATTGGGCATCATTCGATTGATTTTTAAATAAATTTCAGGCTGCAAGAAAGGAAATTTATTGGTTTTTTTTGAGCAAAATAAAAAACCGCCCCGCAAAACTTGGGTTTGCAAGGCGGTTTTTAGCTTTTATACTGAGGGGGCCTTTTTCGTAAGTTTACAAAACACTTTTGTGCCTGACGACTGAGTTTAACCGACCAAAACTTGATACGTCTGCGGAATTAATTTTTCAAAATACACTTTTTTACCTTCCGTCAAACGCGAAATAGCATCGCCGTTTGGATGCCGAGCCGTGAATAAATCGAGATTCGGGATGGCTTCGACGGTAAATTTTTCTCGCAATTCCTCCATCAATTCGGCTTCGCGGTCGGGTGCGTGCGTGATGCTGACGTAGAAAAAGGCGCCGCTGTTTTGCATTAGATTTACGAAAATATGATATTTTACAAAAATAACAAACAAGTCGCGGATGTGCGATTCTACCAAAAAAGTGAAGTCCGGATTAGCGATTTTTAAGAAAATTTGGTTCCTTTCGGCCATCAAAATCGGCGGATACTGAGGGGGTGCTTCCGTCGAGATCTTTGTGCCAACGGCATCGTGGTCAAGGAATGAACGCACATATAAAGGAATTTTTTTAGCCATAAGTGGTTGAACTGTTCGTGGATGCACAACAGTTGCGCCATAATACGTCATTTCCACGGCTTCTTCGTAACTGATGTTGTCGAGCTTCACAACGTCTTTGAAAATGCGTGGGTCGCCACTCAAAACGCCCGACACATCTTTCCAAATAAACATCGCTTCGGCGTCCAAACAATGCGCAAAAATTGAGGCGGAATAGTCCGAGCCTTCGCGGCCA
>JAYUKJ010000349.1:0-1287 GCA_043764555.1 Saprospiraceae bacterium | reverse complement strand
AAAAATCACAGAATCACGTTCAAAAACGTTTGTTTTGTCTCGAAAAAGTTAAAAATACTGAGGGGTCCTTTTTTATGATTAAAGTAAGAAGCATTCGCAAAACGCATCTTAAAACTTGACGGAGGGAAATCCGTGCTACAAAATAAATATGAATAAGTACTTAACCATACTCGACCGTTACATCATCCGAACCTATTTGTCGTCGTTCGGCTTCGTCATGCTGATGCTCACGGCCATCGCGTGCGTGATTGATTTGGGCGAAAAAATTGGCGATTTCAAAAAAGATAACGTGCCTTTCAAGGTAATTTTGGTGGATTATTATCTGAATTTTATTCCGCATATCAATGCCTTGTTGTTTCCGCTAATTGCCTTGATTTCAGTCGTCTTCTTCACATCGCGCATGGCGTACAATTCGGAAATTATTTCGATACTCAACGCGGGCGTTAGCTTTCAGCGATTGATGCGCCCGTATTTAATTGGCGGGACGATTTTGGCGTGTACGCACCTTGTTTTAAACCATTTTGTCGTGCCAAATGGCAATAAAAAGCGACTTGATGTGGAACACAAGCACGTTTGGCGGCATCTCGACAAAGGGAAAACGGACAATGTTCACCTGTTTTTAGGTCCTCAAACGAAAGTTTTTATTGGCAGTTATCGGAAATCAGACACGACAATGCGCGATTTCAGGATTGAACAATTTGATAAAAATGGGCAATTGTCGAGCGTGTTAAAAGCAGAAACGGGTACGTGGAAAGGCGCGCCGAATCATTGGAAATTTCAAAATTTACAACGCCGTTATTTCAATGGTTTAGCCGAAAGTTTACAGACAAATATGGTTGAATTGGACACAACCATTGATATTTTACCCGACGATTTTGTTCGTTACACCAATCAAAACGAAATGTTGACGACGGCAGAATTGAATTATGAAATCGAAAAACTTGACCGTCGAGGCGTTGGAAAAACCAAAAACTATGAAATTGAAGTGCAACGCCGCACTTCTGAGCCGTTTACGATTCTAATTTTAACGGTTATCGGCATGGCTTTGGCGGCTCGAAAAGTGCGCGGTGGCATGGGTTTACACTTGGCATTGGGGATTGGTATTGGCGCTATTTACATTTTTTTGTCGAAATTTGCCGTGACTTTCGCCACACAACCAGGGATTCCGACGTGGTTTGGCGTTTGGATTCCCAATTTTGTCTTCGGTGGCGTGGCGCTTTATTTGATTTCAAAAGCGCAGAAATAGGCGAAAATATTTAGATATTGAATACTTATTTCCGTCCGAAT
>JAYUKJ010000348.1:0-1288 GCA_043764555.1 Saprospiraceae bacterium | reverse complement strand
TTTCAATTCAAGACAAAAAAATTAACTTTTAAAATCACTAACGTTTAGAAGTTAGAACAAAAACATAAAAAGCATCAATCTATTGATTATCAATAGATTGATGCTTTTTTTACGCAACAAGTGGCAAAAAATGTTTTTGCTCATGCAAAAACAACACAATACATTTGTAGGAGTAATGAAAATTACTATTTAATCGAAAACATTTTTAGTCATTCTTAAAACAACAATCACGATGAAAAACGCGAAAGGAGGACCCCTCAGTATCGGAGCCATTTTTTATGCAAAAATGCTCGCCTTCATGCTTTTGACCATAACTATTGGTGTGGCAAAAGCACAACCTTTGACGCTCGTCAAGGACATCAACAACGCGCAGATTGCGAATTTGCGGAACGCCATTGTCTATGCCGTTGGCAATAAAATTTATATCTCCGATGGGACGGCAAACGGCTCAAAAGTCGTTTATACGGGCGCGGCAAATGCCACGATTTTACAGACCGAACCCGATGCGTTGGCGTTTTTCTTCGTAGAACGCACACCGACTTCGGCAAAGGCCTTGCGCTTCAATCGGAAACGGGTTGAAGTGTTGACGGAAGGCACAAGCATCACCGAATTTGAATTTAACAGCGGCGTATTTAAGTATGTCGTCAATGGCAATCAGTTGTGGACGGCGACTTACAACACGGGTCCGAAATTAGTTAAAACTTTTGCAACGCCGATTAAAAAAATCGTCGGCAATTTGGTTGCCACAGCCAATAGTGTGTGGTCAATTGACTACAATTCGGGTACAGCAACCCTCACACGCGATGGTTTTACGGAAATTGGCGAGTTTGGCGACGGTCTTTTTGCTGCAAACGACGGCGGATTTAATGGCACCGAATTGTGGACAATCGGCAGTCCGACGAGTGCCTATTTGGTTCAAGATATTAACGCGGGAACGGCATCGTCAAATCCACGAAATTTCTTTAGCAATGCCTTTACTGCCACGAGTTCAGGGCAAAATGGCGTGTATATCACTGGATTTAACGTCCCACCAAGGCTGCTTGTTTCCGCGCCTTTGAGTTCGGAATTGAAAGCATTGAGTTATTCTTTCGGCATTTCGCAGTATGGTCAAGGAACGCAGTTTTTACTCTATTCCGAAAAGACAAGTTCAGGCATTGTACTCAATGCTGTTCAAGTAGATACGCCTGCTTTTAAGCGCGAAATTGCCCGTTTTACGACGGGAGACATTATTTTTAGTACGATTACAAATACTCTTTTTACGCACGTTAATCCTAACGGAACGAATAAT
>JAYUKJ010000347.1:0-1288 GCA_043764555.1 Saprospiraceae bacterium | reverse complement strand
CGGCTTCGACACTCGCGGCGGCGGTCGTTAAACAAAACAATTGTTCAAGTCCGTTAACCACTCTGACCGCAACGGCGACTTACGGATTGGCACCTTATAGTTACAGTTGGAGCAATGGTAACACAACAAATACGGTGAACGTTGGCGCGGGTACATACGCAGTGACGGTGACGGACGCGGGCGGTTGCACGGTCGTCAAAAACACGACGGTGACGACCCCCTCAGTATTGACGCTCACTTTGGACTCAACGGTTAACGTCAAATGCAACGGCGGCGCAACGGGGAAGATTTTCACGACGGCAACGGGCGGAAATGGACCTAAAACGTTCACTATCAACAACTTCTCTACGACGCAAACGGGTTCCAATTTCTCAAACTTAGCGATTGGCACGTACACTGTTCAAGCAAAAGATGGCAACGGTTGCTTATCAAATACGGTTTCAGCGACGCTTACGGAGGCGGCTTCGGCGCTTAGTTTCACAACGTCGAAATTGAATGTCTCCTGCAACGGTGCCAATAATGGCGCGATAACGGTTTACGCAAACGGCGGTGTGGCGCCTTTAAATTACAGCAGCGACAATGGTTCCAATTGGCAAACATCGGCAACTTTGACGGGTTTAACGGCGCGTAATTACGCGGTAAGAGTGCGCGATGCCAACGGTTGTAGGAGCGACAATCAAACCGTAACGTTGACGCAACCGACGGCTTTGAGCTTCGTAACCATCAAAGAAGACCCGACTTGTAGCACAACAAACGACGGTAAAATCAGGGTGCGCTACATCAACGGCGGCAACGGTGGACCTTATTTGTTTAGCAAAGACAACGGGGCAACTTGGCAAACTGATAGCGTCTTTTCGAGCCTTGCGCCCGCGACTTATTTGATTAGAGTTCGGGATTATTACAGCTGCCAAAGTGCCGTTCGGACGATTGTTGTTGCGCAACCCGCGGCGCCTACTTTTGCCACGACGGTCGGCAATATCACGTGTGGATTTGCGTCAAACGGCGTGATTGCCGTGACTTCGGTCGGCGGCGGTGCGGCGCCTTATCAATATTCGCGCGGCTCAAATTTCCAAACGTCGGCTAATTTTACGGGTTTGACGGTTGGCACTTATCCGATGCAAGTGAAGGATGCGAAAGGCTGTTTATCGACTGTAAAAAACACCAATGTTGGCAACGATTGCGCGGCACCTTCACCGCTTATTGAGTTTGTTCCAACCCAACTTATCCCCGTTATCATTGCGCGAACGGCGCCAAATCCCGCCGTCGATGAGTTGAGATTAGAGGTCCG
>JAYUKJ010000346.1:0-15526 GCA_043764555.1 Saprospiraceae bacterium | reverse complement strand
GAACAAGTTAGCGGTAAAACGTACAATGGCAGCTACGAACGGACGGCAAAAACGGACGTTGCAATGCGCGTTGTGGCTGACCACATTCGGGCAGTGGCATTTACGATTGCTGATGGACAATTGCCGTCAAGTGGTGGTGCGGGTTATGTGATTCGCCGCATTTTGCGCCGTGCAGTTCGGTATTCATATTCATTTTTGGACATTAAAGAGCCGTTTTTCAATAAACTTGTGCCGCTTTTGTCGAGTGAATTTGCGGACGTTTTTCCCGAATTGAAAGCCCAAGAAGCTTTTGTTCAAAAAGTAATTTTGGAAGAAGAAAAATCGTTTTTGCGGACATTGGAACTCGGTTTGAAGCGTTTTGAGACGCTCAATACTGAGGGGGGTATCGTGAAGGGTTCAGAGGCTTTTGAAATGTTTGACACCTTCGGTTTTCCCGTTGATTTGACCGCATTGTTGGCAAGTGAGCGTGGTTTGAGCGTTGATACTGAGGGGTTCAATGCCGCATTGTTGGAACAAAAACAACGCTCAAAACGAGACGCTGAAAAGCAAGTCGGCGATTGGGTTGTCGTGATTGATGAAGCAGGCGTTGAGTTTGTGGGTTATGACATTGGTGCCGTAAATGACGCTAAAGTGTTGAAATACCGCGCGGTTAAAGATAAAAAAGGTTTACAATATCAAATCGTATTGAACAAAACACCTTTTTATCCCGAAGGCGGCGGACAAGTTGGCGACACGGGCGGAATGATTTTCGACGGCGAGTTTATCGAAGTGACGGACACCAAAAAAGAGAACGATTTGATTATTCACTACGTCTCTAATTTACCCGAAAATATCAAGGCAGATGTCGCTGGAATTGTGGATGCCGAACGCCGTTGGAAAATCCAAGCAAATCACTCGGCTACGCATTTGTTGCACGCGGTTTTGCGGTCGGTCTTGGGAACGCACGTGGCGCAAAAAGGCTCGTTGGTCAATGAGGAATATTTGCGGTTTGACATTTCTCACTTTGAAAAAATTAATGATTCACAAATCGCTGAAATTGAAGCATTTGTGAACCAACAAATTCGTGCAAACATCAAATTGGAGGAAGCGCGCAACGTGCCGATTGAAGAAGCGCGGAAGTCGGGTGCGATGATGCTTTTTGGTGAAAAATACGGCGAATCGGTGCGGATGATTACGTTTGGCAACGACTTTTCGATTGAATTGTGCGGCGGTCTGCACGTTAAAGAAACGGGTAGGATTGGCACGTTTAAAATTACATCGGAAGCGGCAGTCGCGGCGGGTGTTCGGCGGATTGAAGCCGTTACAGGCGCGGCTGCGGAAGCATACATGAACGGTGAATTGGAAGAATTGACGAAAATTCGTGATATTTTTAAAAATCCGAAGGAAACGGCTAAAAAAGTTGAAGTCTTGGTGGATGAAAATAAGGCATTGCGTAAGCAAATCGACTTGATGCACATCGAACAAGCATCGAATTTGCAGAAAGAATTACGCACACAATTCGTTGATAATGAAGGTGTTAAGGTCTTAATTCAGCACATCAGTTTGACGGACAACAATGCGATTAAAACATTGGCAACCAATCTTGAAAAAGAAATTGGCAACGCTGTTATCATCTTCGGTTCAGTGTCAAACGACAAACCGCAATTGACAATTTGCATCAGTCCCGACCTTGCGAAAGCAAAAGGTTGGAACGCTGGGGCAATGGTTAAAGAACTCGCAAAAGACATCAAAGGTGGTGGCGGTGGACAGCCCGTTTTTGCGACGGCGGGTGGTACGGATGCGAGTGGTTTGGCGGGTGCTTTGGGACGTGCGAAATCGTTGTTGAAGTAATTGATTTTCAATAAATTGTAGAATAAAAAAGCCTTCGCAGTTACGCGAGGGCTTTTTTACTGAGGGAGTACATTCCATAACTTTTTCCTTAGTTATTTTTTTCGGTTACAAGTAATTATGCTAAATTTGCTCAAACATTTCAAAAAATAATACTTTAATCTGACAGCAAAAAACAATCACGCATAATGAAGAGAAAACTACGGACACGCCAACACATTATTGAAGATTTGAGTTTCAATCATATTGAAAAGCATATTTTGACGGCTGGATTCACGATGTACCGCATTACCAATAACGATTATGGCTATGATGGTTATATTCAACATTTTAAACCTTCAGGTGAGATTGAGAGTTCTTTGGTGCATTTTCAGCTAAAATCAACTGACAATATTCAATACTCAAAATCGAAGAAAGCCTTTACTTTTGATTTGAGTATTCGTGATTTAGAACTTTGGTTAAGTGATGATAGGAAGATGCTTTTGGTGCTTTATGATGCCAAAAATGATATGGCTTATTACATTGATTTGCAAAGTTGTTTTCAGAAAAATCGAGATGTTTTGGAAAATATCCATAAATTTGTTCGTGTCTATCTCCCCGAACTACAAGTTTTTAATCAGCAGTCTGCTATGGATTTGCGTAAACTCTTTCAAGAATCATGAATATTTTGAGCATTTATAAAAATACGGATGTCACCAACGGAGAAATGTTGGAAGCACTCAAAAAATTAGGCTATATTGAAGTCGCAGGTGATCCGCGTGATTATCGAATGGAAAATAAAGCGGCAGATTCTCACGTCATCATGCCGCGTCGTCCGCTTGATGAAAATATTGTTAAAGCCTTCACCGCTACTTTTTCTAACCTTTTATTTATGCAAGGCATTATAGAAGACTTCGATGACCTTGTAAAAATGGTCTTGAAAGCACGTACTAAAAAACGACGCGAGTTGAAAACACAGACTGCCGAGGCAGCTTGAAATTTAGATATATCTCAGTAAAAAAGCCTTCACATCCCCGCGAGGGCTTTTTTTATGGGCAGTTCCAAATTTTAAGATTAGAGAAGGACCCCTCAGTATAAATGCCGTTTTTAGCTCATTTTGGGTCGAAAGTGGCGTTTATACTGAGGGGTCCCCTTTTTTCTAAATTATCAATTCAATTGTAGTCAAGTGTTTTATATTTGCCGAAAATAAGATTAAAATATGACGGATACGGTTAAAAAAGAAATAGAAGCATTGATAAAAGGTTGGCATTACGACGACGAATCTTACAAATATGCTTTTGAAATGGGTAAATTTATTTTAGGATTTACGCACTATTTGGACACGCTCAATATGTCGGTACGGACGCGCAGAAACCATGACAGTAATTTATGGCTTATTGGCAACCTCGAGTGTAACTATGGTTATCGCACAGATTCACCGTTTAAGCCTGATAATTTAGCGGGCGGTGCCTCTTATGAATGTGAATTCGAAAGGAAAGTAAGCGATTCTCCCACGGCACTCGCATCTTATCGAGCGACTTGGAATTATTTGAATAAATATATCATCTCTAAAACTTATATCAACTTTAAAATTGAGTAAAATGATAACGAAAGAACAAAAAATCATCAACGCTTTAGAAGGGCAATTTCCCATTAAAGTCTATCCCGAGAGAGGGCTTTTGGCTAAATTACGAGAAACCTTTGAAGGTTTTGAGATTAAACCAGACACCATTTTAGAGATTCACCGAATGATTGATTTGGGCAACGAAGGTGGTATCGGCTGTGATATTCGCCCAATTGGTTTGGCTGCTGGGGATATGAAAACAGCTTTTCTCTGCTCTATTACCCATTTTAGAATCAAAATAGGGGAGCCTCATTACGAGGAGTTAGAAAAATATCGGATTAAAAGAATCAAGAAGTTGGCACTTCAAAATCGGTTTCGATAATTGCTACGACGGCGTAGATTCCTTAAAAAATGGGCAAAAGCGCTTTTATACTGAGGGGACCTCTTTCGTTTTGTTTTTGATTAAAAATTCAATTTATGCCCGAATATCTCGACGCCATGCACCAATTCGTCCAACAAATTTACCCATTAAACGAAGCAGATTGGGCAGCATTTTCCGCCATTTGGCAACCTTTTGACGCAAAAAGAAAGGTTGTTTTGACAGCATCGGGCGAGGTTGAACGCTATGTGTATTTTGTTTTGGAAGGTGTGCAACGCGCCTATTCTGTAAGCGATGATGGGCGAGAAGTCACGCTTATTTTTACTTATGCGCCTTCGTTTTCAGGTGTTGCGGACTCTTTTTTGTTGCAAAAACCATCAAAATACTTCTTTGAAACATTGACGCCAAGCCGTTTTGTGAGAACGTCTTTTCGACAATTAGACGCCTTAATGTTGTCAAATCCTGCCATTGAACGCTTGATTCGATTGGCAATAAGCCATACATTATCGGGCGTTTTGGAACGTCAAATTGAATTACAATCTTATTCGGCAGAAGAGCGATTTAAAACGTTGTTGCGGCGAAGTGGACACGTTTTGACGCTGATTCCGCATAAATATCTCGCGAGTTATTTGGGGATGGATGCGACTAATTTTTCAAAATTATTGAGCAGTGTGCGCGTTTGAATAGGTAGTCGGCAATTGTAGTCGGCAACTTTAGTTGCCGCGTTAAAATCACGCGGCAACTAAAGTTGCCGACTACCTTTATTAGACTCGCATAAAATCTTGGTTTTTACCAACTTTTATTTTGGTATTAGTCTTGACCTTTGTGAAAAAATTTTGAAGATGCATCAAACAACCGTTTTACTCGACAATCTCTATCAAAAGACCGAAATTTTTTTGGAAAAAGCCATCCGCGAATGGCAATTGCTCCCCGCCGAGCAACTCAATAGACAACCTGCGCCAAATGCTTGGAGTGCTGCACAATGTCTGGAACACCTCAATGTCTATGGGCGTTATTATTTGCCTGCTCTTAAAAATGCGTTAGAAAATGCGGAAAAGCAACCAAGCAAAACCTATAAATCGGGTTGGTTAGGCGACTATTTTTATCGCTTGATGTTGCCAAATACTGAGGGGTCTTTGAAATCGAAAATGAAAGCGCCTAAAAATGCGGTTCCGCCCGTCGAACTCGATTCGGCGGCAGTGATTGCGGAATTTATTGAGCAACAAGAGCAATTATTGCAATTGATTGACCAAGCCCGCGCCGTGAATTTGGCGTCAACTCGCATCCCGATTTCGTTGACAAAATGGATTCGATTGAAATTGGGCGACACGTTTTTATTTGTTGTTGCTCATAATGAACGGCATATTTTGCAAGCAAAACGGGCGTTGAAAACATAAAAAACGGTTTTATACTGAGGGGTCCCTTCGAATGCAATTATTTATTTTAATTTTGCAAAAAATTAAAATAAAATTATGTCTGAAAAGAAATCACTATTTATTGTTATTGAGGGTTTGGATGGCTCTGGAAAATCGTCGGCTTCACGTGCTTTGGTGGCAATGCTCGAAAGAGAACACAAAGGGCGCATTAAACAGAGTTATGAGCCAAATGACGCTTCTTGCGGTGGCTTATTGATTCGCGATATTTTGACGAAAAAGCACACGGGTTTTACGCCAAGTCTGTTGCCACTTGCCTTCGCGACAAATCGTTTAGACCACTGCGACCAAGTAATTCGACCGTGGATTGAAGGCAATTCGGGCAATATTTTGCTTTGTGATAGGTATTATTTATCATCGTTGGTCTATCAAAGTAGCCCCGATTTTCCGTTTGAAAAAGTGATGGCGCTGAATGAATTTGCATTAAAACCCGACGTGATTTTCTTCATCAATGTAGATAGTGAAACGTGCTATCAACGCATGGCAGTTCGGAATCAGCCACAAGAATTATTTGAAGGAAAATTGGACGAATCGAGAAGAAAATATTTCCAAGCCATTGATTTTCTGCGAACTACACATAAAGAAAATATTGTTGAAATAGACGGGAGCGGAACAGTTGATGCAGTGGCAACTCAGATTTTGGCAGAAATAGGCAAAATTGCGCCGCATTTTGCGCCACATCAGTTGCACAAAGCACAGGCGGAAAACGACTTTTCAGTTGCCAAATCGCTCTTTTTGGAATACGCCAAATGGCTCAAAGTGGATTTGTGTTTTCAAGATTTTGAAACCGAATTAGCCGATATTCACGTCCAATATGCTGCACCTAAAGGTGGCATTTTTTTGCTAAAAGTGGGAGATGAACCCGTCGGTTGTGTGGCAATTCGCCCATTGAAAACGGACAAAACGGGGACGGCTTGCGAGTTGAAACGGATGTACGTCCGTGATGATTATCGCGGAAAAGGGTACGGAAAATTGCTTTTAGAAGCAGCATTGGACTTAGCCAAATCATCAGGTTACGAAACAATGTGGCTCGACACTTTGGATAGATTGAAAACAGCGATTGCCGTGTATGAGCAATATGGGTTTGTGGAAACGAAACCTTACTACCACAATCCATTGGAGACAGTGCGGTATTTTGAGAAAAAACTCTAAAAAATGGCTGAATACGGAAATTTTAACCCGTGCCCAAACCACTTCGTGACCGCAAAGTGGTTTTGGCGTCTATAGATTAAGTGGTGCAGGGGCATTACTTTTTTTTATTTTTTATTTTTTTAGCAACTACCAATAAAAAAGGTATCTTTGCGGCGTCCTTAGGGACATAACAATTTTTTTATCATTAAAATTAATAGTAAAATGAAGACAGGTACTGTCAAGTTTTTCAACGTAACTAAAGGCTTCGGCTTTATTGTTGAGAACGGTTCAAATCAAGAAGTGTTCGTTCACTCAACAGGCTTAATTGATCAAATCAAGGAAGGCGACACGGTTTCTTACAACGTTGCGGACGGAAAAAAAGGCTTAAACGCCGTGGAAGTTAAGCAAGCTTAATTTTCGGGCTTATTAAAAGCTTCAAAATAGCCCCCCTCAGTAAAAAGCACTTTTATAAGGTGTTGATACTGAGGGGGGTGTTTTTTTTAGGGGAATTCCAAAGATTCCAAAGATTCCAAAGATTCCAAGGATTCCAAATTCCAAGGATTCCAAATTCCAAGGATTCCAAATTCCAAGGATTCCAAATTCCAAGGATTCCAAATTCTAAAGATTCCAAATTCCAGAGATTTCAAGGATTCCAGATTCCAAGTTTCAGATTTGGAATCTCTGGAATTTGGAATCTCTGGAATTTGGAATCTCTGGAATTTGGAATTTGGAATTTGGAATTTGGAATTTGGAATCTACGCAGTAAAACGCGCCCAAACCGCTTCCGCAATTTTATTCGTCAAGGTTTCGATGTAATAACTGCCCGCCGAAGGGTCAACAACTTTATCTAAATAACTTTCCATGCCCATTAAATGTTGGACGTTGCGGGCGATGCGGCGGCCAAAATCACTGTCTTCCGTTGGTTGCAAAGTCAACATATCCGCACCGCCGATAACGGCAGACATGGCTTGCGTGGTTGTCCTAATTTTGTTCGTGTGGGCGTCTTCGACAAATGTTTTAGCTGTTGTTGAAGCAAAAATCCGAGGCGGCGTCGGCTCGATATTGTAAGCTGAAAGGACGTTGCCCCAAAGGATTTTAAATGCTCGAATTTTAGCGATTTCAACAAAATAACTCACGCCAACTTGGAAGCGGAAGCTCATCGAATTAATAATAATTTTTATATCTAAATTCTTGACAGTCAATTTTTTAAGATACAATTCGCCTGCCGTTAGCGTTTGAAACAATTCATCAACCACGTTTGTTGAATTTTCAAAAAAAGGAACTGCATTGACCGATAGAACGGAAAACTCAGGGAAGTTTTCGGCGGCAAAAAGCACTGATTCAGTTGCCGCAACGACGTCAAAACGACCATCCGCAAACGGGTCGTAAAAAATACCCCCCCTCAGTATAAATGGGTTTTTACCGTCTTTTTCAACTCTACTTTTCAAAATTTTCAAAAAAGAAAGTGGTGAACGATTTTCCGTTTTTTCTTGAAAAAAAGTAGAAATGTAATCCAATTCCACGCCGTCAAGCAACGTATTTAACTGGGTTTCCGAAGGAAAATTTTCAGCAAAAACAAAACAAGGTGCATTTGCTCCGCCCATTAAAGCCGTTAAAACCGCGCGATTTGCCGATTTCTCGTCCTTTTCCACGTAAATATTTTCGCCAATTGCCCATTCGTTCGACGTTCGATTGCCGATAATGGGTTCCGATAAAGCATCAAGGTCTGCTGCGTGCGCAAACGGCGAAACGCTGAGGGACGCGTCTTGACCATTTAAAACGTTTGGCAATTGCCAATTGAGGTCTTCGGGCAAAAGCCCTTTAAGGTCGCGCTCAATTTTATTTAACCATTCCGTTTTGGTTGACGGCGTGAATTCAGAAAAAAGGTGTCCGTTCGGCATAAAGCAGTCTATTATTTACGGTGAATCAATAAATGGTCAAAAGTAGTTGATTTGGTGAAAAAAACTATGTGTCAAATCATTAAAATAAGGCGTCTTTTTATTCGACCGTTTGCCCACTATTATGTTACATTTGTGTTTGCAACAACTTTTACAACGAAACAAGCCTATTTTCTTACAATACCAACGATTTAAAAAATCGTGTATAAAACTACACAGCGTCAATGAAACCTTTATTTGTCTGTCTTTTCTTCTCCTTTTTGTTGACCTTCACTGCCGACATAGCCGCGCAGGAAGTCAAACAAAATGCCGCAACTGCTGCCAAAATGCCCACAAAATCCGTAGCATCTGGCAGCGTAGCACCAACAGCAGCGCCTTCGTCTGCTTCAAAACCCGCCACTTCGGTTGTCAAAAAAGCGAAGAAAACGGTAAAACCTACGTCGGACAAGCCCGCGTCTAAGGGTTTATTTGACGACGATTACGACGGCGAAGTTGGCATAAAATACATCGGAACCGAACCCGCTTCTGATGAAGAATTAGCGCGCGTAAAAGAAGTTGAGCGCAACGCTAAAGCTGTAAAACCCACTAAATCGGTTTCAAAGCCAGCTACTTCGCCTACACCTCGCGTGGAAAAAGCGAAAATGACGGATGCGACAATGGAGGCAACTTCCGTAGAGTCTGACGTCATATCAGCGCCTAAAGGTATTGAAAAAGCGAAGGCTGTGGAAGTGAAATCGGCGCCTAAAGTTGTTGAAAAAACGAAGGCTGTGGAAGTAATACCAGCGCCTAAAGTTGCCGAAAAAGCGAAGGATGTGGAAGTGAAATCGGCGCCTAAAGTTGCTGAAAAAACAAAGGATGTGGAAGTGAAATCAGAGCCTAAAGCTGTTGAACAAACGAATGTCTCGGAAGTAAAATATGATCCCATTGAGGTGAAATCTTCACCAAAACCCGCCGTAAAGCCTGCATCAAAGTCGGTGACACGTGGCGCACGCATGGAATTTGACGCCATAACGATTGATTTAGGCAATATTAAAGAAGATGCAATTTTGGAGCGTTATTTTGAGTTCACGAACACTGGTAGTAGCAATTTGGAGATTCTCGAATGTCGCGGCTCTTGCGGCTGCATTCAGCCAAGAGCAGAATCAACGATTGTGGCGGCTGGTGAGCGCGGTCGCATTTACGTTAAATACGTTGCGCGTAATAAAGTAGGTCCTCAAAAACCCGTCGTAACTTTGACGACAAACGGCGTGCCTTCGGTCATGCGGTTGTTCATCGAAACATGGGTTGAGCAGATTCCTGGTGGTGTCAAAGACCCGAATCCAGCACCCGCGAAATCGGAAAATAACTAAATATAAATCAATTTTACAGTCCAAAATTTGACAAATCACGCTTTTTGATGCATTTTTACGACTTAGTTGACGTGGTAAACAGTTTGTGGTACACGTTTTAGTGTGACCATATAACTTGTTTTCGTCGAAAGCGATAAATAGGTTTATTAAAATTCTTTTTTCACAATGGATTTCTTCGGTAAAGGTAAAAAAAGCAAAATATACTGAGGGGTCCAAAATAAAAATCAAAAATCATGGCATTTGGATTAGGTGATTTACTCAAAAAAGCGGGCGATATGTTCGACCAAGCTAAGGATATTGTTGCCGATAAAATCGAAGACATTTCTGATGCAGCAGAAGCGAAAGTTGGCGAATTAGGCGGCTCTGATATTTTGGCACAAGCGAAAGCCAAACTTGAAGAAGTCAAAGACGCTGCCGCTCAACAAGTTGAAGATTTACAAAATTCGGATATGTTGGCGCAAGCAAAAGCGAAGTTTGAAGAAGCTAAAGACGCAGTTGGTGACCACGTTGACGCGGCTAAAAGCAAGGTCGAAGAAATGGCGGGTTCCGACATGGTCGCTCAAGCAAAAGCGAAGTTTGAAGAGGCAAAAGATGCTGTCGAAGGTAAAATTAAGGATTTCACGGGCGACGATTCAAAGCCTGCTTAACCGATTAATTCAAACAAGCCTTTCAAAAAAAATGCCGTTCCAACTTCACGTTGCGAACGGCATTTTTCATGGCATTAAAATTTTACGTTTAGATTTTAAAATGTTGATAATCAATGTTTTGTGATTTTTTTTAAAGCATTGGACATCTAATTTTGAAATTCCTTTTTTTATTGTATTTTTGAGCATTCATAAAAAACAAACGCTTAATAATATGAAACAAACACGCAGTCAATGGGCAGTAATTGCCTTGTTTTTCGTTTCTACAACGGTGCTTTCCGCCCAAAATTATGGGCTACCGATTCCCCGAGAACTGGTATCGACAATGATGCACTTATGGATTTTGGGTAAAAAAACGCCGATTCAAACGCCGATTCAAACGCCGATTCAAAGCTATTCAGCGCCAACAGCTTGCGCGATCTCTAATGAAGTCACGATAACGATTGCACCGTGCGCAGATGGTTTAACCAAAACAGAACTGGTGCTTGCAAAGCCTGTTCAGTGAAAAAGGGACCCCTCAGTATTTCAGCCGTTTTTTTAGATTTTCAGATTTGATAGCTTTTAAAAGTTGCCAAATCTCACGTAAATCACACAAATGCTCACGCGTATGCCTTAGATTTGCGCATTTAGAAACCATAAAATTTAAAAGAAAATGAAACATATAGTTGTCTTAACGGGCGCGGGTATCAGCGCCGAAAGTGGGATTCAAACTTTTCGCGACGCGGATGGTCTGTGGGAAAATCACAATGTGCAAGATGTGGCTTCGCCCGAAGGTTTTCAGCGCAACCCTGAAATGGTCTTGCGTTTTTACAACGAACGCCGCCAACAAGTAATGGGCGTAAAGCCGAATGTGGCGCATTTTGCCCTTGCGGAGCTTGAAAAAGCGTATAAAGTAACGATTATTACGCAAAATATTGACGATTTGCACGAGCGCGGCGGCAGTTCAAACATCGTTCACCTTCATGGCGAATTGCTGAAATCACGCTCAACGAGGGATGAAAATCGCGCTTTCGACTGCACAACGGACATCAAAATTGGCGATAAAGCGCCCGATGGTGGTCAATTGCGCCCGTTTATTGTTTGGTTCGGCGAGGCGGTTCCGAAAATTATGGACGCAGCAGAAGCCGTTCAGTCGGCGGATATTGTCTTGGTTGTTGGGTCTTCGATGCAAGTTTATCCTGCGGCGGGACTCGTCGGCTACGCGCGCGGCAGCATTCCTGTTATTTATATTGACCCAAAACCCGCCGTGAATTATGAGATGAAATCGAATAAAAATCTAAGAATTATTGCCGAAAAAGCGACCGTCGGCGTCCGTCAAATCGTGGATGAACTAATGAATATTTAAGCGTACTTCATACCTCATATTTCATACCTCACATTTCACACTTCAAAATATATGAATTTTCCTTTTTTTATAGCAAGTCGCGTTGCCGCAAGTGGTCAAAAATCGTTTGCGCGCCTCATTATTAGGATTGCAACGACGGCGGTCGCTTTGAGTATTGCGGTGATGATAATTGCAAATGCGCTCATAAAGGGCTTCAAATCAGAGATTTCTGATAAAATGTTCAGCTTTTGGGGACATATTCACATCACGTCGGCGCAACAAACGACGACTTACGAACCGATTCCGATTTTGGCCGACCAAGCCTTTTTGCCAATATTGAAAGCCTTAAAAACGTTGCCCGATTCTTTTCTAAAAACAGAAAAAATACTCGGAAATGGTGAAAATACTGAGGGGTCCTCAAAACCCTCTTTTGGCGGCATCAAACACGTACAAGCTTATGCGACAAAAGCGGGTATTATTAAAACAAAAGATAATTTTGAAGGCGTTATTTTAAAAGGCGTCGGCGCCGATTTTAATTGGTCGTTTATTGAGCAATACATCGTGGAAGGGCGAAAATTGAACGCTTGTTCGGCAGATTCATGCAACGAAATATTGATTTCTAAATCAACCGCCGACCGTTTGAGCCTGAAACTGAACGGAAAATTCATTGTCCATTTTGTTCAAAACAATGCGCAAGAACAACGTCTTTTTCAAATTGTCGGCATCTATAAAACGGGTTTGGAAGAATATGATAAAAAATTTGCACTCGTCGATATTCAACCGATTCAGGCATTGTTGGGTTGGTCACCGAACCAGATTGCGGGCTATGAAGTCTTCGTTGACGACATTCGCGACCTCAATCGCATGAATAATTTTATTTATAATGAATTGATTTCCAATCAGTTCTCCGCTCAAACGATTCGGCAGGAGCAACCGTCGATTTTTGAATGGTTGGATTTACAAGACGTGAATGAAAAAGTAATTCTCGGGTTAATGTTGCTCGTCGGCATAATAAATATGGTGACAGCACTGTTAATTTTAATTTTGGAACGCACCAATATGATTGGCACTCTGAAATCTTTGGGGGCGAGCAATTGGTCAATTCAACGCATTTTCCTGTATTACGGCGCCATTATTATTTGCATTGGCTTACTGATTGGCAACGTTGTCGGCCTTGGATTGGCGTTTTTAGAACAAAAATTTAAGTTTATTAAACTCTCCGAAGCCGATTATTATCTGAGTTATGCGCCCATCAAATTCGATTTAATTACCATTTTATCTTTGAATTTAGGGACACTTGTCATTACGACTTTGTTCCTTTTGTTGCCAACTTTATTGGTTTTGTCCATCTCGCCCGTGAAGGCGATTCAGTTTAAATAGTGGCAATCAGCCATAAGCAATTAATCATGAGTAATCTACTTTGGGAGTGAATAGGTACTGTTACATAAAAAATAAAAATACTAAGTATATTATTGATTTTCAAGCATTTATAACGAAATTAGCAAGTCTTAACTCTATTTATTTTTCCTTATGAAAAAGCATACAATCATTCATTGCAAAAATTGCGGACACAATTTTCACGGTAATTACTGCCCCGAATGCGGACAAAACGCCCACACGGAACGTATTGATTCGCACTTTTTTCTGCACGACATTCCGCATTCTGTCTTACATATTGACAAAGGTTTTTTCTTCACATTCAAAGAATTAATCGTCCGTCCTGGCCACGCAATTCGCGAATATTTAGACGGGAAACGCGCGCGTCATTTCCGCCCTTTAGCCTATTTGCTGCTGCTTTCGACGCTTAGTGCTTTGGTTCAGAAAGCCTGTCTTTATTTGATGCAAAAAGAATATTTGGCGCGAGGGTTAAAAATTGCCTATAATCAATCGTTTTTCAGTCAATATATTAGTTTATTTTTTATACTGATGATTCCAATAATGAGCGGTGCATCATGGTTTGTTTTTAGGTACCAAAAATACAATTTTTGGGAACATTTACTCTTAGAAACCTTCATTGTGGCGCAATTTAATATCGTTTTGATTGTCATTCATATTGTGAGTTATTTTAATGGCAGTACGTCTTTTACGCCTTATTTTATCTTCTATTTTAGTTATATCGGCTTTACTTATGCGCAATTTTATGTCAAAGTGAGGCGGGAAGCGCTCTTAATTATAGTGTGTATTTTTATACAAGTTATGCTTTATATTACGGGACTTTCTCTCGCAGGCATTATGACAAAATGGTGGGAATAGGACCCCTCAGTATTTTAATCAAAAATAGTCATTTTTAATATATTAAAAACCAACAACTCATGCTCGAAATTTTCATTCCTGTATTGGCTAAACTTTTTTCGATTGTCAATCCCGTCGGCGCCGTGCCGATGTATTTGACAATGACGGCGAACTACACGGAGGCTGAACGGCGCCGAACGGCTTGGCGGACGACGCTCTATTTTGTCGGTATTTTACTGGCATTCTTCTGGGGCGGATCGTATATTTTGGCGTTTTTTGGTTTGCAAATCAATGCTTTACGCATAGCGGGTGGTTTTATTATATTGCAATCAGGCATTGCTTTGGCAAACGATAAATTTGCCGACGACCGCGCAATGAGCGCCGACGTTCAGCACGAAGCGATTGACAAACCTGACATTACGTTCTCGCCGCTTGCCATGCCTTTGCTCTCAGGTCCGGGTTCAATATCGCTGCTCATCGGCTTTTTTGCGGATTACGAGCAGCTCAATCAACGCTTACTTATCTCGGGTGTAATCCTTTTGACGGGCGCGATTGTGTATCTTGTTTTGCGGACAGCGCCGCTATTATTGCGCTTTTTGGGCGTTGCGGGACTCAAAGCAGGGTCACGGATTATGTCGTTTATCACGATGGCGATTGGTGTTCAATTCATCATTACGGGCATTGTGGCTTTGGTTAAAAGCGTTGGTTGATTGTTTAAAATAAGTATTTTTACAAAAAAAACAAGGAAATACTGGGTAGATAGTCAAGTTAATAGTGTCGGGTTGTGAAAAACGTCGGCGTGAAAAACGTCGGCGAGGTTTTAAACCTCGCCGACGTTGAATTCGTTAAAAACAAAGAATAATCCGTGTTAATCTGCGCAATCTGTGGATAAAACAAGTCATTAAAAATAGTTTTATGTTAAAATTAAAAATCAAAGCCAGCCAAATCACGAACCTCACGGATGCGCGCTATTTCGCCGCAAAAGAAGTGGAATGGTTGAGCTTCAATTTTGCGGAAAATACCGACAATTACATCGAGCCGATGCGCGCACGCGCCATGTTTGATTGGGTAGAAGTGCCGCATATTATTGGCGAGTTCGCGGGTTTTGACGCCGAAGCCGTTAATTTTTACGCCAAAAATTGGGGTTTGAAAGCCGTTCAAACTGGGGGAAATACCGAAGTTTTTGACTTAAAATCCGCCTACATTTTGAGAGAAATTATGGTTGATTACGCCACAAATGCCGATATACTGAGGGGTCTGATGCTGCCTTTGAAAAATATTGTGGCGGCTTTTCAACTCAATTTCGAATCGAATAATCTTACCTTTTCTGATTTAAAAACGGGATTGCACCCCCTCAGTATAGACGATATTTTGGGGCTTTGCAACGAGTTTAAAATTATCTTAAACATTGATTTTCAATTAGTTGAATTAGAAGATATTATGAATTTAAACCCTTTTGGGTTATCGCTCAAAGGCGGCGAAGAAGAGCGCGTTGGGGTGAAATCTTATGACGAATTGGACGACATTTTTGATAGATTAGAAATTGAAGAATAAATGTCCACGGATTCCGCAGGACTTGTCCCGCGTCCTTCAGCGGAATTAGCGCGGATTTAATGCTGATTAAACTTTTCAAGGGAGTATAAGGAGGCTTGCTTCTCATTTTTCACTTCCAATTTTTCATTTTTCATTTTTCATTTTTCATTTTTCATTTTTCATTTTTCATTTTTCATTTTTCATTTTTCATTTTTCATTTTTCATTTTTCATT
>JAYUKJ010000345.1:0-15536 GCA_043764555.1 Saprospiraceae bacterium | reverse complement strand
TTGATGTAAGCCTCCGCCCGCTCTTTGGTGTAAGGCGACGGAATCATCAAGGTATTGTTGAAAACGGTCGCGTCATTCAAGTAGCGAACGAGTCTTGGTTTGTCCGTTTTGCGGATTTCAGTGAGTTCGATGTCGGCGTTGACGGGGATTGAAATAGACATTTGATGAGTGGTGAAAAAGTGAAAAAAGGTGATTTATACTGAGGGGTCCTAAAAGTAAATTTATTAACTAAATTTGCGCTTAAAAAAACGCATGAAATGACCAAAACCATGAATGCCATACAACTTATCTACTTACTTTTGCGTTTCTAATGACAATGAAAAAATTGCTCTCTATATCGCTCAAAACTGTCTTGTTACTCGTGTTTACGGTAGCAACATACACTTCTGTTTGGGCGTGTGATAAAAGCAACTCAAAAAAACAAGTACAACAGACGGTTGCAAAATGCCAAAAAGCCTGTTGCAAAAAGGCGCCCTCAAGTTCTGAAAGCAATTGCCAAAAGGCTTGCTGTAAAAAGAAATCAGCAGATACACAAAAACAAGAAAAAGGCTGTTGCGGTGACGGAGACTGCCAATGTTCTGTTTCTACAACCGTTTTAGCCGACTTACCTAAACTTTTTGTATTCAATATCTCCAATCTTTCGCCTGTTTTCCTATTTGAAAATGATTTCCATTACAAACAGGTGTTTACGATTTCCTCCATCAACGACATTTGGCAACCGCCAATAACTGTCCTTTCTCTTTGATAGCCATAGGTCTATCTTGTCGTTTTATGTGATTTAAAACGCCTTAATTCTCTTTTTTAATGTCATAAGAAATTGATAATCAAATGTTTAGCAAAGCTAAAACATTTGTTGCTTTGTCGTTTGTGGCATTGGCAACACTAATCGGTTGTATAAAAAATTAAAATAAATTTAATAATGAAAAAATTATTGATTATCAATGTCTTATGCCTTTTGGCTTTGGCAATTCAAGCGCAAGAGCCGATTAAAAGGAAAATGCCAACAAGCCCCGAAGCGGCTTTTACGCAGCAATTTGGCGACAGCGAAATTCAAGTTGCTTATGCCCGTCCGTTGGCACGTGGGCGCAAAATCTTTGGTGCGCTTGTGCCTTTTGACAGCCTTTGGCGGACAGGGGCGGCAGAATGTACGACCGTCAAATTGAAAGAAGAGGTCGTCATTGGCGATAAGAAAATGGCGGCAGGGAAATATGCCCTTTTCACGATTCCAAGCCGCGACGAATGGACAATTATCCTCAATGCAGATACCACTTTGCACGGCATTTTTGGTTATGATGAAAAAAAGGATATACATCGTTTCACCGTAAAACCGATGAAAACAGACCGTTTTTATGAGACTTTTACGGTTGAAATTAACGACATCAACGCAAAAGGTGAAGGTTTTTTAAATCTGATTTGGGAAAATACGATTGTGCAAATCCCTTTAAATCCTTCAATGCGAATGGTCGAAAAATCGGCTTCGGTTACGTCTGAAAAACCCATTGTCCAAGCTGAAAACAAGGCAAATACGGACTTGTCCCGAGATAATCGGGAGGGGGTTAAAAAAACGGAAACCATGCCGAAAACGGACGTTCACGCAGGGCATGATATGTCGAAAATGGAAAAGCCTGCCACTCAAAAGGCAAAATCCGAAACTCAAAACGTCAAAAATACTGAGGGGTCTATTTCACCGAAATCCGAAACATCAAATCCGAAATCCATTGATTTGAAGACTCAATTTGCGCCCGTTTTGTCGGCTTATTATGGTTTAAAAGACGCATTGGTAGCAGACAATGCAAAATTGGCGGCTGAAAAAGGTAAGGCAATGAAAGCGGCTTTGCAAAGCATCGAAACAAAGGATTGGACGGCAAAACAACGGACTGCTTACGATGCCGTAGCGAAAAAACTTGAGACAGATGCCACTTACATTGGCGACAATGCAGCTAAAATTGACCAACAACGGGCGCGTTTTATCAGTCTTTCTAACAACATCGTGTCAATCACTAAAACATTGAAAATCAATGAAGAAGCAACGTACTTGCAGTTTTGCCCGATGGCAAATGACGGAAAAGGTGCTTATTGGTTGAGTAAGGAAAACAAGGTAAAAAATCCGTATTATGGTAAATCTATGCTCACTTGCGGGAGTGTGAAAGAGACGTTGAAATGATGAAACTGTATATCAAAAACATGGTATGCAGTCGCTGCAAAATGGTGGTTAAGTTCGAGTTGGAAAAACTTGGGCTTAACCCTATTTCTATTGAATTAGGCGAAATTGAAATAGAAGAAAATCATATTGACTTGCTGCAAACTGCCTTAACTCAAAACTTAAATCAGTTAGGTTTTGAATTAATTGATGATAAAAAAAGTAAGACAATAGACAAAATTAAAACATTGATTATTGATTTAGTTCAGAATAAAAATAATGAATTAAATATCAATCTTTCGGACTATTTATCTATTAACTTACATCAAGATTACAATACGTTAAGTCATCTTTTTTCGGAAGTTGAAGGTAAAACCATTGAAAAGTATTTTATCAATCAAAAAATTGAAAAAGTAAAAGAATTACTTACTTATGACGAGTTGAGTTTGAGCGAAATTGCTTATCGCTTAAATTATAGTAGTGTCGCTTATTTAAGTAATCAATTCAAAAAGGTAACAGGTTTTTCGCCCACTTATTTTAAAGAGTCAAAAAATAGAAAGCGTCAACTGATTGAAAATATTTAAGTTTTGACCGCTTTCTCTAAATCTTACAACTGTTACCCATAATTGTGTAACACACCCAGTTCATTAAGCCCACACCTTTGCAGCGTGAAAATGATTTCACAATTCAAAATTTTTTATAATGAAAAATATGAAAGACTGCATTGCTGCCTGTTTGGCTTGCATGATTGAATGTGAGAAGTGTTGCACGATGTGTGCCACAATGCCAGGACATGAAGGCTGTGTTAAAGTTTGCCGTGATTGTGCGGACATTTGTGCGCTTTGTGCGCGGTTGTGTGCGCGGGATTCGCAATTCTCTGATGCGTTGTGCGCTTTGTGCGTGAAATGTTGCGAAGCTTGTGCGGCGGAATGTGGCAAACACGATGCTGCTTGTTGCAAAGCGTGTGCAGAGGCTTGCAAAAAATGTGCAGAAGCCTGTAAGATGTAAGCAATTACGCTACACATCAAGGTCATTGCATCGAATAATGAGGGTAAATACCTACGCGATTATACAATTAAATGTAGCTATTTATCCTCTTATTTAATCAGTTTTAAAAATTAATAAAATGAAAAAATTACCCACCATAATCCTGTTTATTGTAGGATTTATCAGTCAAAATCTTTTTGCCCAAGCCGTTGATTCAAAAGGACGTGTTATTGATTCAAAAGGCGATGTGTATATCAGTGGAACTAAAATGGGTTCTGTCACAATGGATAGCATCGTTAAAAATGCGAATGGTAAACCTATGGCTTTTCTCAAATCGGGCGGTGTTTTGGTCAATTCCAAAGGTAAAACGCTTGGAAAAATGGGCAAAGACGGCAAAACTTATTATAATGCCAACGGTGCGGTTGTTTACCAAGTTAAGGGAAATACGGACACCGAAACGTGTGATGTTTTAGATGCCAACGGCAAAGTCGTTGGTAACGTCCACAATAATTATAAGGCAATGGCTTGTACTTTACATTGTTTTTCAAATGACATGGATGCAAAAACACATCAAAAAAGGAAGAAAAGTATCGTTTCAACTTCTGAAAACAGTACCGACCCCGTATGTGGTATGCAAGTGACTAAATCGGAGTCATATTCCTATAAGTACAAAGGCGTTGAGTACCTTTTTGATTCAAAAGATTGCAAAACATCATTTAAAATGAATCCTGAAAAGTTTATAAAAAATTAAGAAATGACACATACATATCAAGTTACAGGCATGACTTGTGGCGGTTGTGAAACAACAGTAAAAAGTAAATTACTGATGCTGCCCGATGTCACGGCAGTAGAAGTTTCAAAAGATACAAAGACCGCCACAATTACAATGGAAAAGCATATTGCTTTGTCTGAACTGCAAAAAACATTGGGCGGTGCAGAAGGCAAATATCAAATTTCCGCATTGGAACACAATGAAAAAGCCGAACAAGCTAAATCGTGGTTTGAGACATACAAACCTCTGTTATTGATTTTTGGTTTTGTTACGTTGGTAGCATCTGTTATGCAAATCAATAAGGGAGGCTTTGATGTGATGCAATTTATGCAGCATTTTATGGCGGGTTTCTTTTTGGTTTTCTCTTTTTTCAAATTCTTGGATTTGAAAGGATTTGCCGAAAGTTACGCTATGTATGATGTGATTGCAAAGCGTATTCCTGCGTGGGGCTACATTTATCCTTTTGTTGAATTGGGTTTAGGCTTGGCATTTTGTATTAACTATCAGCCTAATTTGACTAATATTATTACACTTATTGTCATGTCCATTAGCATTATTGGGGTTTTGCAAAGTGTTTTAAATAAAAGTAAAATACAATGTGCTTGTTTGGGTGCGGTTTTCAAATTGCCGATGAGTAGCGTTACGATTATTGAAGATGGTTTGATGATAGCGATGTCGGCGGCAATGCTTTTTTCAATGCACTGATAAAATAATTTACGTTCAAAAATCAAACACAGTTATAAGCCTTTGGCTTGTGGCTATGTTTTTTCAATAATAAAAAATGAAATATCTAAAATGGCTTTTCAAAAAAATATTTATCAAAAAGTGTTGCCAATAAAAAGGAAAGCAGACCGCATTTAATTAAAAGTCACACCAATCAGCGCACCGATAATGTATTTTAAGGCTCTGATGCGCATCGTGACATCAATCAAATCTTGTTCGACATCTAAAAGGTAGGTTTTACTTAAAGCGTAGGTATCTTTTTCGAGGGTTAAAAAATTGAGCTCACGACCTAATGTGAATGCACCATAAACAGCCTCTAACGGATTTCCCTCGTTGAGATTGACTTGTCTTGCGGCTAACATTTCTATTAATACTTGACCTTGCGGGTCAGATTTATTACCCGATTGGCGTTTGTATTCTTGCATACAAAAATAAGGTAAAGAGGCTTTAATTTCTCCCATAGCAACGACTAAGTCGGGACGACCTGATACTTTTAATTGTGTCCCATCTTTTGCCGTCAAAGTTGTTCTTATCATGATTTCTCCAAAAGTGGAAAAATCTTTATTATCGAAATCCGAAGCAACGAGTGCAGGACCTAATAATTTCATTTTAATATCGCTTTCACTCACAAATCTGGCTCTATCGCCAAATTTTGCTAATGCCCATTTTATGGCGGCTAAATTATTAGGTTCTAAAGCGGGTGGTTGATAATTCATCCAATCCGTCATGCTTTGAAGGCTATTTGTTTTGTTCAAACCAAATGCCCGACGAACCATGTCGGTTTCCCATTTTGAAAAATCTGTTGGATAAGTAGTCATTTTTTTACTATTTTTTGCAAAGGTAAAAGTATTCAACGAAATTAGGGAAAATAAAAACAGGCTCAAATCTAATTTTTTATCAGTTCAAAAAGATTTAAAAAATGAAATATTTATTGTTCATACTTGTATTTTTTAGTGCATTAGGTAAAGATAACGCACAACATTTAACGCCGCCGCCTTTGCGAACAACTAAAATTGCAGCGCAAGCACCCGCTATCCCCCCTCAGTATATTGGCAAAAAAGTGGTGTATCATCTGTATATCAAAGATACACTTGTCAATTTTACAGGCAAAATCAAGCGCGCCATTGCTGTAAACGGTCAAATTCCGATGCCAACGCTCGTTTTTACTGAGGGGGATACAGCAGAAATTTATGTACACAATGAACTCAATGAAACCACGTCTTTGCATTGGCACGGCTTATTTTTACCGAATAAAGAGGACGGTGTACCCAATTTGACACAAATGCCGATTGAGCCACGCACGACGCATTTGTATTCTTTTCCTATTATTCAACATGGGACGCATTGGTACCACAGTCATTCGGGTTTGCAAGAGCAAATCGGGATGTATGGCAATTTTGTGATGAATAAACAACCAAATGCTCCAAATTTCAGGAAAAATATTGATGATTTGCCAACTGTTCCACTCGTTTTGAGCGAATGGACGGACATGAACCCCAACAACGTGCATCGAATGTTGCACAATGCAACGGATTGGTTTGCAATAAAAAAAGGGACAACACAAAGCTATTCAGAGGCAATAAAACAAGGGTATTTTAAGACAAAAGTTCTCAACGAGTGGAAACGCATGAACGCTATGGATGTGAGCGATGTATATTACAATTATTTTTTAATTAATGGCAAAAATGAAAGTCAATTATCGCAATTCAAAGCGGGTGATAAAGTGCGTTTGCGGATTTCAAACGGGGGTGCATCTACCTATTTTTGGTTGACTTATGCAGGTGGAAAAATAACGGTAGTTGCCAATGACGGCAACGATGTTGAACCCGTTGAAGTGGATAGATTGCTCATTGCTGTTTCAGAAACGTACGATATTATTGTAACTATTCCCGATAATAAAGCCTATGGATTTTTAGCCACTTCGGAAGACCGTACAAAGTCAACCACAATTTATTTAGGAAATGGAGAGAAACAAGCGGCAACGCCTTTACCAAAACTGAAATATTTTGACGGTATGAAAATGATGAACGACATGATGAAGATGAACGGTGATTTAGATGATATGAATATGAAAATGTCTTTAAATCAAATGGATATGAATGTCGTGATGTACCCCGAAATAACGGGCGAAATCAAACCAAAAGCCAAGCACGATATGAACAAAATGGGCAAAAGTGACGGGAAAATGGACGAAATGAAGATGAACGACAATCAGTACAACTCAAACGCTCTATCCGATATTGTCACTTTAAATTACGCAATGCTCAAATCAACGACCCCCTCAGTATTGCCGCAAAATGTACCTGTAAAAGAATTGAAGTTTGAATTGTCGGGCAATATGAACCGTTATGTGTGGAGTATGGACAATAAAGTGGTGTCAGAAACGGATAGAATATTGATAAAAAAAGGAGAAAATGTAAAAATCATTATCTACAACGGCTCAATGATGCGGCATCCGATGCACTTACACGGACACGATTTTAGGCTTTTGAATGGTCAAGGTGATTTTGCACCCTTAAAAAACATCGTGGATATTATGCCAATGGAAACCGACACCTTAGAATTTAACGCCAATGTTGAAGGTGATTGGTTTTTTCATTGTCATATTTTATACCACATGATGAGTGGCATGGGTCGGGTTTTTAGATATGAAAATCAAGCCCCAAATCCGTTAATTCCAAATCCGAAATTGGCACAACGTCAATTATTTGCCGATGATAAACGCTTTCATTTTATGACAGGAAATGATTTTGCGACCAATGGTAATGACGGTCATTTCATGCTACAAAATACCCGTTGGAGTATCGGAACAGAATGGCGTTTGGGCTATCACAATAAACATGGCTACGAAACGGAGACACATATTGGACGCTATATCGGCAAAATGCAATGGCTGATGCCGTTTATTGGCTTTGATTGGCGGTATCGGACATTCGGCATTGATGAAAAAGAAACCAATTTATTTGGGCAAACCAATACAAAAGATAACAGACAACTTTTGAGTGTAGGCGTAAATTATACTTTGCCGATGTTGGTACAATTTCAAGCGGAATTGTATCACGATGGCAACGTACGGTTGCAATTAATGCGAGAAGATATACCTATTTCTAAACGCATTAGAGCGGGTTTCATGGTCAATACGGATAAAGAATTTATGTTTGGTGGGCGGTATATTTTAGCAAAAAACCTCTCTTTATCAAGTCATTACGATAGTGATATGGGCTTTGGAGTGGGATTAATGGTGAATTATTGAAAAATACTGAGGGGTCCTAAAAACCGTAAACGCTTGATTGTCAAACCGACAAATCAAGCGTTTTTTTTGTTAAAAACGGCGTTTATACTGAGGGGTCCTTTTTTTTAAGGCGTCATTCAAAAAATAGTGTACTCATATTGGTGATTATATTTTCTTTAATCAAGACGAATTATTCGAGAAATAATGAATTATTTAAGGATAAATCAACGCAGAGTAAAGGAAATAGAATTGTCAAGATAGGTAGAATATTTTTTGAATGACGCCTAAAGTAACAGATTTAAGATTACAATGGATTGATTTTCAGTTGCTTGCAAATTTTAAATTCTTAATTTTTAATTTCCTTACTCGCCAAGCCATGAATTAATTTGCATGAAAAAACGGTATAGAAAAATTAGAAAATACGTCTATCTTTACGCGCCTTTTTAGATAAGGCTTAATTAAAAGCACGTACGCAGTATAATGAAAAAAGCACCTCTTTTATTCTTAATTTTAAGCACTTGGATGGCTTGCCAATCCAATAACGAACGTCAAATAGTTGGCAAATGGGAAGCGGCACAGTTGCGCGAATGCGATGATGTTGTACCAATTCAGACGGCATTGGTCAATATGGAATTTAAAAAAAATGGTGAATATGTTTTCAATTCGACCCTCAACATCCACGAAGAAGGGAAATTTAGATTGAAAAAAAACTTTCTCTACACAACCAATCGTTTGCGTGAGAATTCAGCAGAAAAAGTGGTTTTAATACAATCATTCAGTGTCGATACCCTCATTTTGCAAATGAATTTTAAAGGAAAAGACCAATGGCTTACGCTCATACGCGAAGGAACTGCCGAGCGCGCCGCTAAAGCCGAAGTCGAAAAAATGGAGAAAGAAGCCGAAAAAATGGAAAAACAAGGCATTGACACGTCAAAAGCGACAACATCAAAATAAGTATGAAATATGAAATATGAGATATTTCAAAAAATAGGCCCCTCAGTATTTTTTATAAAAAGCCGTTATTGAATCATTCAATAACGGCTTTGTTTTTACCTTCGCAGATATACTTTTAGCACGGAATTTAGTCCGTGATTCACTTACTTTACAAAAAAAATTACTCATTGCGGACTAAAACCCGTGCTACCTTCATAAAAAAATGAATAACTTATTTTCGACTGAAAAAATCGCCGCATTGCTGCCCAAAATCACAGAATTCATTCAAAATGAACTCTATCCTTTGGAAACTGAGAAAAATATGACCAGTTTTTTTTCGACTTTTCAGCAAACACTTGATGAAAAACGCGCGCTCGTCAAAGCCGCAGGAATGTGGGGTTTGCAACACCATTTGACGCTCTGCGAATTCGGGCAAGTGAGCGAAGCATTGGCAACGACGCCTTTTGGTCACTACGTTTTTAATTGCCAAGCACCCGACATTGGCAACATGGAATTGTTGGAACGTTTTGCGTCCGAAACCTTGAAAAATACGTATTTACAACCACTTATGAATGGTGATATTCGCTCATGTTTTGGCATGACCGAGCCACAATTGGCAGGTTCTAATCCCGTAAACTTGGATACGCGCGCAACGAAAGACGGCGATGATTACGTGATTAATGGGCGAAAATGGTTCACAACGGGTGCCGATGGCGCGGCATTTTGCATCGTTATGGCGGTGACAAATCCCGACGCGGCACCGCACAAACGCGCTTCGCAAATCCTCGTGCCGACCGATACCGAAGGTTTTAGAATCGTCCGCAACATCAGTATTATGGGCGAAACGAACGACAGTTGGTTTTCGCATTCCGAAGTCGAATTCATCAATTGCCGCGTGCCGCTTGACAATCTCATCGGTGCGGAGGGCGCAGGTTTTGCGCTCGCACAAGAGCGACTCGGACCGGGGCGCATCCATCATTGTATGCGTTGGATTGGCATTGCCGAGCGTGCTTTCGACATTATGTGCCGTCGCGCGGTCGGTCGCAACATGGGCGATGGGCAACAACTGGCTGAAAAACAATTCGTTATGGGTTGGATTGCCGAAAGTCGGGCGGAAATCGACGCGGCGCGACTCATGGTTTTGGCAACCGCCAAAATGATTGACGAACAAGGCGCAGCCGCCGCACGCAACAGCATTTCGGCGATTAAATTCTCAACCGCAAAAATGATGTTAGACGTTTTAGACCGCGCGATTCAAGTCGGCGGTGCGGCGGGTTTGACGGACGAATACTTGGTCGGTTTTTGGTACCGCCACGAACGTGCCGCGCGAATTTACGACGGAGCGGACGAAGTGCATAAATTGGCTTTGGCACGGTCGATTTTGAAAAAATATAGATAGTTTACGCCTTTTTCAGCGCTTATACTGAGGGGTCCTTTTTGAAAATAAATCAATGAACGTCGGTGCGGTTTGACACTTCGCCGACGTTTTTTTTTGTAAAAACAACGCATTAAACGTATGAAAATCGGTCTTTTTTTCGGTTCATTCAACCCTATTCACGTCGGTCATTTGATTATTGCCAATTTTATGGCAACGCAAACCGATTTGGAACAAGTCTGGCTCGTGGTGAGTCCGCAGAATCCGTTGAAGTTGAAAAGTACGCTCGCCAAAGACCGCGACCGCCTGAATATGGTGCAAGCTGCCGTCGAGGACAATCTAAATTTGAAGGCGTCAAATATCGAATTTAATTTGCCAAAACCGTCTTTTACGGTCGATACACTCGCCTATCTCGCGGAAAAATACCCAAAACATGAATTTTCACTCATTATGGGCGGCGACAATTTGGCAACTTTGCACAAATGGAAAAATTATGAGACCATACTGAGGGGGTATGATTTGTACATTTATCGGCGACCAAATTATGATTTGGGCGAATTGGCAACGCATCCGCGCGTTCGTCTTTTCGACGCACCGCTCATGGAAATCTCGGCAACGTATATCCGTAATTGTTTAAGTGAGGGCAAGTCCGTTCAGTATTTAGTACCGGAAGTTGTGGAGAAATATCTGTTAGAAAGTAAGTTGTTTCCTAAGTTGAATTAACGACGAATGTTCCAAAAGTTTAAAACTTTTGGAACATTTTTTTACTTAAAAATACATAAAAGTACGCATTTTTACTTATTTCTACATAAAATCCACGTCAATATCGTAAGGATATTCAATCAAGTATTCGAGCGCTCGCTCGATTTTGAAACCATCAAAAACAACGCGGTACAGCATATCCGTAATCGGTACGTGGAGCCGATAAGTGCGCGCAATGCGGTGCGCAATGCGCAAAGTTCGGACACCTTCCGCAACTTCTTTCATCGACGTGATGATTTCTTCGCGCGTTTCGCCCTGCGCGAGCCGCATTCCAAATGAATAATTTCTACTATTTGTTGACGTTGCCGTAGCGATTAAATCGCCGATGCCCGCCGTGCCGAGAAAGGCTTGATTTGAGGTGCCGAGGCGTTTGCCAAACAAAATCATTTCGGTCAAACCGCGCGTAATCAACATCGCCTGAATGTTGCGTCCCAAGCCTTTGCCGCCCAAAATTCCTGAGCCGATGGCAATAATATTTTTCAACGCACCCGCGAATTCGGCGCCCAAAATCTCGCGCGAGCCGAATACGTGGAAACGTTTGGAGTTCAAAACGGCTTGACCCGCGTCAACAACTTCGTCAAAACGGCTCGCAATCAGCGTCGCCGTCGGTTGTCCCGCAATCAATTCGGACGCCAAATTGGGTCCCGACAGGCAGCCGATGCGGACAACCGCCGTTTCTTCGGCAATCACCTCGCTCATTGTCCGCAAATTGGCGCGCGTAATGACTGAATTTCGGTCCAAATCTTCTTCTTTTATGCCGACCAAATCGAAGCCTTTTGTCCCATGAATCAACAAATGATACGGTTTCAAAAACGGCGAAAACGTCTGCATCGTCGTCCTAAACGCGGCGGATGGGATAATTGGAAAAATCAATCGGCAAGCGGCGCAAATTTCGGCAGGCTCGAGCGTTGCGCGAATATTCAACCCCAAATCGGTGTTGTAATGCCGATGCGTATTGTTAATGGCTTCGGCAGTTTCGGCTTTTCGCGTGTAAATCAAGACGTCGGTGTTCGGATTTATCAACTTCGCAATCGCAATACCAAAACTTCCTGAACCAATAATACCGACGGTACGGCGCGTTTTTTCTGAGTTAATTGTCTCCAAAATAATGGTGAATGATTAATGGTGAATGGTCAATAATTGGCGATTTCTTGAGCGAAAAACGAGATTTTTACGTGGAAATATGTCAAAATGACTCAAAAAAGGCATTTATACTGAGGGGTCCTCTTTGTTAATATTTTATCGTTTTGACCACTTCAAAAAGTTCTTCTTTAGTGGATTCTTCGTCAATTTGGCGTTTTTTGACGACCCAAAAACTGCCATTGTCTTCGACAATATACACCGTTTCTAAGCCTGCCCAATAGCCTTTACAAGCGACTTTGGCGGATGTTGGAATTTTAGAATCCGCATATTCTGAACGTGAAAGGACGTTAAAAGACGCGGTTTGTTCTTCAATAAACGTCTTTTCGCTGCCCAATTCGACAAAAACTTTAGCGTGCGGCGTGTCCATCGTGTCCATTTTAAAGTCGAAACTAAACGTCGGTTCGATGACCGAAACGGCTTCAGTTTCTTTTTTCAAGCCTGGCGTCGGCTCGATGATAAACGACGGTGGTTGTTCGGCTAATATTAAATAATTCAGTGCTGCCAAACCGCCAACTAAGACGACCAATAGGCTAAACAATACCCATAAAAGGGTCTTTCGCATTTTCATAAAAGCGTTTTTTATCGATGAAAAAACAAGGCGTTTACAATCTCAACAGATATTAAAATAATCACAATCCATTCTAAGAACGTGCCTTCGCGGTGGTTCAAGACGTCGGTGAATAAACGCAAATTATTTTCGACAATTTGCAACCGATAATCCAAATCCTTGAAGCGGGCGAAGGTATCAAAATTCGTTTTCAAATTACGATTTAAGTAATTCAATTCTTCGTCGTCCCAAACCAAATTGGGGTCGTCGAGGATGTATAAATTGTCCACAATTGAGTTTTTGATGTTCAAGGTTTTGCCAATAAATCGCAACAATTCCTTCTTCGATACGCTCAATTTCCCCTTCAATTCCAGCTCCGTCGTAAATTTTCGAGACGATTGCAACAAGCCTTCCGTGAGCAATTCGTAGAACTCAAAAGCGACCGATTGCCCAACGTTGAGCATCACAATGCGGCATACTGAGGGGGTCACTTTGGGAACAACCACGACGTTGTCTTTGACGAATGAGCGCGTGGCTTTTTCATTCGTTTCGAGGAGATATGTCTCCGAAATCTCCGTTTCGAGCGTGTTTTCCGCATAATTTTTGACAAAACGGATGAATTCGCTCTTGTGCGTTTCGTCGTAATTGGCAAAAACGACGACGCCGTAATCGAAAATCGTCAAGTACCGATTCTCGGTTTCAAAGAAATAAAACAGCTCAGAATTATTGCCCGAATGGACTTCGGCGCGAAATTCGGCGCGGAGTTTTTTCATGTTAAATGACTCCGCCACTTGGAAGGCTTCAATTTTTACCTGCATTTTTTTATAATTTTCAGCGTAAAATTAAAAAACGAATGCACATTGTGGTGTCGTATTTGTTTTATTTTTCGAATAAAAATGAAAGAAGGACCCCTCAGTATTTTTGCAAAAAAAACCAAAAAAAAGGTATCTTTGCATGATAAATAGCTTTTTTTCACGTAAAAAATCTACAATCATGGCAAAAAGAGTAAAAAATTCTGAAGACGAAATTTCTAAGAAAGATTGGCGAGAAGGCGAATTAATTGACGTTTTTAATCTTAATCGCATCATTATTCCTCAAACCGCGCTTATGCAAGAATGGTTAGACGTAACGATGCCTGAACTGAATGTACCAGAAGCATATAGTTTTGATAAATATTTGACACGAGCGCAGAAACAAATAACAGGTTGGCAAGAAGAGGATTTGAAGATGAAATTCATTAGTCCTATCTTGGAATTGGGGAATTTGATGGATAGCGATGTTGTTTTAGGGTACTTTGATAGAATTATCTCGGCAACAGTTGATGGCATCAGATTGACCGTTAAATCAGATTTTATGCTGGCCAAAGGCATTTTAGATGTTTTCAAAACACCTTATTTTCATTTTCAAGAGTATAAACCTCATAAACATCCTTCGGGAGATTCAATGGCACAGCTCTTAGAGGCTTTTCTGATTGCCCAAGAAAAAAATAAAAATGAAAAACCACTTTATGGTATTGACATTATGGGAACCAATTGGCGATTCGTCACGATGCAAGGTAAAGATTATTGTATTTCCAAGGCCTTTGATTCAGTTGACAGAGCCGATTTATTAACCATAATCGCCGTCTTACGAAAATTCAAATACATCTTAGAAACGCGCTTATTGATTGATTAACAACGTATTAAGTATAATAAAAACGTCTTGAAAGTAACCTTTCAAGACGTTTTTATTATTTGTTGCCGTCCATTAATAATTAACAAAATACCGCTCAAAACTCCCGTCGTCGTAGTAATCCAAAACGGCATAAGCGGGCGGAAAATCTTGAAAATTGCCCTTCCACCAACCGCCCGAAACGGCACCGTCGCAGTAATATTTTATACCCAAATAATCAACCGAATCTTGCAAATGAATGTGTCCAGAAACGCACAATTTGATGTTTGCGTGATTTTTAAAAAGGTCTTTAATTTTGAAAAAATCACGGTGCATAATGTTATTTTTAGTCAAAAGGTCGCCATTTGCTTCATTTTTTCCAAAAAACAAACCCGCACACATCGATAAAATCGGAATATGACTAACGATGCAAATGTGCTTTGAAGGCGCCGTTTTCGCCAATTCTGCTTTGAGCCATTCAAATTGTTCCCCATCTATAAAAGCCGTGTAACCGCCGCTCGGATTGAGCTGCGTGGAGTCCAAAACGATGAATTTCCAACCCGCACGCTCAAAACTGTAATAGCGTTTTGGCAATTTCAATTCCTCCACAACCCACGCTTTGCCGTATTGTCGGTCGTTTTTTAGCGCATCCGAAGACTTCGAAAGCCAACCCCAAACGTCGTGATTGCCGATAACGTGCGTAACGGGCAGCGAATTTTCCGCCTTCAAAATCGACTTGTAGAGCGCCCACTGAACCTTCACTTCGTCCTTCGTTTTGTCGAGCGCATCCATGATGGAATCGCCGCCATTTAGGATAAAATCAGGTTTCGGATTCAAATTTTGAACACTTTTTAAGGCTTTTGCCAAGCCTGCTTCCGCAATTTTATCGGATTTTATGTGAATATCCGTCAAATGAGCGACTCGAATAACCCGTTTTCTCGGCGGATTTGGGTCCAATACTGAGGGGGTATTTTCAGCGTTGACCGAAAACGGAAGGGCGGCGGCAGTAGCCGAAAACAAACTGTTGGATAAGAAATTTCTGCGATTCATTGATGCTGTATTATTGATGGTAAATTAACGTTTTTTAGTAAAATACTGAGGAGTCCGCTTTTGAAAAATTTCAATTAGATAACGCATAAGTAATCAAAAAAATTGAAAAATCAGACAATTGATTTTTACAAAAGGCTAAAACTGTTCCTAATCAGCGGTTTGTCCACAGATTATGTGGATTAACACGGATTGTACACGCGGATTTTAGAAAATTTTAGAAAA
>JAYUKJ010000344.1:0-1290 GCA_043764555.1 Saprospiraceae bacterium | reverse complement strand
CAACCGCCCGACTGCCCCGCAACCGCACCCGTTGGAAAATTAGGGGCGTTGAGGATTGTTTTTTTATTGCAAATCAAAGCCTCTCCCGCGCAGAGTTTGCGAACAACCGCGCCGTATAATTTGGTAATGCCCAAACTAACACCTAAGACTTGACCTTGAAAATATTTAATTGAGTTGAAAGTCTTGGTGTTAACAAAACCAATTTTGCGGCGACCATTTGAGCCAATTTCTAACGCGCCCAAACCTAAACCGCTTACCGTTTCTTGTTTTACACCGTTCAAATACGTTTCGACGGTGATACCGCCCAAGATATTAGCGGAAATAAAATTTGTATTTTCGATTTCTACACCCACAAAATGACCCGCCGCGAACGTGTCCACTAAGTTATTGAAGGTAAACGATGCCGCGCACAAGACGCCCGTCAAGGTAATCGAGGCGTAATCATTGGGGTCGTTAGAGACCGCATTTTGAGAATTTAGAATAATATTGGAACAAACCGAAATGCCCAAAATATCGTCATTCGGATTCGTACCCAATGTCATTGCCCGTCCGACGTTCGTTGAAGCGTTTGTATTCGTTGCGGGCGGATTGTTGAGGCGCGTGAAGTCCCCCTCAGTACCCGGGTTCGCATTAGGCGTTGTGCAAGTCAAAGGCGCACCCGCGCAAGGTTTGACCGCCGTAATGCCGAAAATGCGCGTCGTCACGCCTTGTGCAACCGCCAAAGCAATACTTTGACTGTATCTGATTCGGTTGAAAGGCTTAGTTGCCACCGCACCGACCGTTTGCCGTCCCGCCGAGAGCAATCCCGCCGAAGCCAAACCGCCCGAGACGACCAAAATTTCTTCGGGTAGTAAGTTGCCATTCAAATACGTTTCAACCGTGCGGAGGTCGCCCGCCGCCAAAGCGACCAAAGCGTTTTGCTCCAAATCCACGCCGATATAAGTGCCAACGGGGTACAATGTTCCCCAATCTCTCACTTCCACCCATTGACTGCAACCCAACGCTTGAATATTGGTCATGGCGGCAAAATCCGTTGTATCGGGCGTGATGAGCGCGTTGACGTTCGTTAAAAAGCCGTTGCAACCCGCCGCAGGTAGAATTTGCGGAACACCGTTAATGGGAATAATGGACACCAAAGGCGTTTTGTAAGAATCGTGGGTTACGGTTGCGTTCGCCGTTGTGATGTAAGTGGGTTTGTTGCACACCAAATCAACGGGACACGTTTTTTGGATAAAACCGTTGTAAATATTTGTCACGCCAATCTCGGCGTCGGCTGCCCCAATTTTGACA
>JAYUKJ010000343.1:0-4307 GCA_043764555.1 Saprospiraceae bacterium | reverse complement strand
GGGCGACCTTCACGGTCGCCCTCTTCACGGTCGCCCTCTTCACGGTCGCCCTCTTCACGGTCGCCCTCTTCACGGTCGCCCTCTTCACGGTCGCCCTCTTCACGGTTGCACTCTTCACGGTTGCCCTCTTCACGGTTGCCCTCTTCACGGTTGCCCTCTTCACGGTTGCCCTCAATTTGCACGAATCATTCATAGAAAGGAATTTGTCAAAAAATGGCTTTTATACTGAGGGGGTCTTCTTTGCCATCAAATTTTTATTTACTAATCAAAAAAAGAATTTAATAATGAAGAACTTATTGATAATCAACACTTTATTGCTTCTGTCCGTTGTCGGTTTTGCCCAACAACCCGCCGCAAAAGTCGATTTTAAATCGCTGACGCCAAGTCCCGAAGCGACTTTCACGCAGCAATTTGGCGGTAGCGAAATCAAAGTCACTTACGGTCGTCCTTTGGCACGTGGACGTAAGGTTTTGGGCGGACTTGTGCCGTTTGACAGCCTTTGGCGGACGGGCGCGAGCGATTGTGCGACGCTTAAATTTAAGGAAGAAGTGACCCCTCAGTATTTTAGATATAATGTTGAATAACTTGATGCCAAGCACCTAAGATTTCGGGAATTGTCGTAAAAGATTGACGGTCAATAGTAAAAGTGTTGTTTTCTAATTTTAAAAACTTCCATTCAACGCCCGTTGTCGCACAGCCAAAAATAATCGGAACAGAACGATTGTGTTGCTCATTAAAAACTTGTGCAGCATACATTTGGGCAGCACATTGGGCAACGCCCCACTCCATATCCTCATCTTTGGCTTCAGCAAGGCTAACAATTGGGGCTTCCATCTCAACTTTTGGGGGATGCAAAGCAAAAAAGAAATCACAAGCCCCTGCTAAGTCTTTACTCGAATCAACAGTAAGTTCCTCGCCTGAAAATAGCGTTAATTTGGTTTTATAAACGTGTACAACTTCTGTTAGGATGGGAGAAATGAGTTTTTCAGCTTTGACTTTTTCGTTCGTCAAAGGCATTTCACGCGCCATGTCAAGGCTCTCGCGCAACCAGCGACTTGGTTTTACGGGTTTGATTTTTTGGAAAATATCGCCCAATTCATGTTGTAAACCAAACCGATTTGTCACTTGACTCAATTTTCTGAAATTACTATAACCCATTTTTTAAATTATTTTAGTTCAAAGATACAATAAAAAATGAATCGGAACCACTACATCCACCCCTATCTCGGCGTTTTGTTCGGCATACAATTTTTACTGTGGACAATCGGCGGACTGTATTTCAGTTGGTCAAATATGGTCGATATTAATGGGGATTTTTAGAAAAAGGGACCCCTCAGTATAAATGCCTTTTTCTGTCTTTTGGGAACCAACACATAGTTATATATCACGCATAGTTTTTATATACACAATTCTTTAAAATGGTATATTGTAAAGACAATATGTGTTCTATATGCCTATGTGTTGAAAATATCCCACCTATCTAATCAGAAAACTAAAGCGGTTTCACGGCGTATTTTTCCAAAAATTCTTCTAATTCCGTCAACGTATCGGGCGAACCGATGGCAATTGTGACGTTTTGATGCAAATTTTTTGGCTGAATATCCATAATTCGATTGCGTCCCAAAGTGATGGCTTTGCCGCCCGCTTGCTCGACAACGAAGGCCAGCGGCGCGCATTCGTAGAGCAAACGGAGCTTGCCGCGCGGGAATTTGCGCGTGTTCGGATATAGAAAAATGCCACCTTGAAACAGGATGCGGTGAATGTCGGAAACCATCGAGCCGATGTACCGCAGACTGTAATTCATATCCGAGCAATGGTCAATATAACGCCGCATTTCGACGTCAAATTTCAAGTAATAACCCTGATTGACGGAGTAAGAAGTGCCTGAAGGGGGTATTTGAATGTTGCGGTGACTCAAGCAAAATTCGCCAATTGACGGGTCGAGCGTGAACGCATTGACGCCGTTGCCCGTCGTGTAAACGAGTAGGGTAGAAGTGCCGTAGAGGACGTAACCTGCTGCTACGAGTGCCGTTCCTTTTTGCAAAAAATCTTCCATCGTCACCGATACTGAGGGGTCCGATAGGCGGCGATAAATGCCGAAAATGGTGCCGACCGACACGTTGACGTCGATGTTGGAAGAGCCGTCTAAGGGGTCGAAAACCACGATATATTTCGCGGGTTTGGCGTTAATTGGCGGAATTTCGATGAATTCTTCGAGTTCTTCGCTCGCAATTGCGCAACATTCGCCCGAGTTGCTGAGGCATTCGATGAGCTTTTCGTTGGCGTACATATCCAATTTTTGTACACTATCGCCCGACGCGTTTTGCGTGCCGTCTTTGCCCAAAATATTGACGAGTCCCGCTTTGTTAACCTCGCGGTTGACAATTTTTGCGGCAACGCCAATGTCTCTGAGCAAGCCGGTGAGTTCGCCCGTTGCGTACTCGAAATCGTTTTGCCGACGAATGATAAATTCGTCGAGGGTGATGATTCTGTCCATTAATAACTTGGTTTTAAATTGATAATTTGATTTTATTAAATAAATAATTCAGTCAATAAAAATGTAAAGTTAGACGGGATTAAGACCATTGTTTGATTGGAAAAAAAATATTACTGCGCATATTCAAAATAGTCCAATCTGTAGTCTATTCATTCGCTATTCATCGAAATTAATTGGCTTCTGTAGTTAGAAAAAATTGCTGATTTGGAGATGAAACCGATGTAGCCACCCGAGGCATCAACAACGGGCAAATTCCACGCATTCGTATCATCAAATTTTTTCATGACAGCGCTCATGTCTTCGTTGAGAGACAACACAGCGGGAGGGATTTTCATGATGTCTTCGACCAATATTTTATCATACAATTCTACGTCAAACATCACTGAACGCACGTCGTCGAGCGTTAAAATGCCTTCAAAATTGCAGTTTTCGCCGATTACGGCGAATAAATTGCGGGGCGAGATTTTAATAATTTCAATCAGTTCGCCCAAAGAGTCGGTCGTTTTGATGGTTTTGAAATCCGTTTCAATCAGTCCGTTAGCCTTCAATAACAGTAAAATATTGCGGTCTTTGTTTTGACTAAACACTTCGCCCCGCTCAATCATCGCCTTGGTTTCGATGGAAGTTGGTTCAAAATGACGGACAAAAACGCTTGAAATCGTCGAAACTATCATTAAAGGAATAATCAAATCGTAGCCGCCCGCGACTTCGGCAATCAAAAATATAGCCGTCAAAGGGGCGTACATAACGCCGCTTAAAATGCCCGCCATGCCGACAATTGTGAAATTAGATTCAGGTAATTTTAGGTTGAAAACGGTATTCAACAAACGTGAAAAAAAGAAACCAACGTAGGAACCGACGAACAAGGACGGCGCAAAATTGCCTCCGTTGCCGCCCGCGCCGAGCGTTACGGAAGCCGCAATGGCTTTAACAAAAATGGTGAGGCCCAAGAAAGCGAGTAAAATGGACCCCTCAGTATAAAATGCTTTTTTGGGAAAATTTTGTTTGATTAAATCAAAAACGGCGCTTTTTTCAAGCAAAACGTCGGCTTTTCCATCGGCCAAAAGGCGGATACTCGAATAGCCTTCACCGAATAAAGAAGGAAATAAAGCAATCAAAACGGCTAAAATGAAGCCGCCGAATAGCGCTTTTTGATAAATATTTAAAGTGGAATTTTTGAAAAAAGTGGTAATCGCGTGCGCCGTTCGGACGTAGTAAAGTGAGATAAAAGCGCATAAAATGCCCAATAGCACGTAAAAAGGCGTGTTCATCCAGTTAAACGGTTGTTGCAATGTGAAGCTAAACAAACTGTCTTCGTTCAGCACGGCGCGTGAAAATAGCGCCCCGCAAGCCGCCGAAATAATCAAAGGAATAAACGCCGAAATCGTTACATCGGCCAACAGAACTTCCATCGCGAACATGACGCCCGCAATCGGGGCGTTGAAGACGGCGGCAATGCCCGCGGCGGCTCCGCAACCCAATAACAAGGTGCGTTCACGGTAGCTATGCCCCAAAGCCGTCGCGAGATTTGAACCCGCCGCCGAACCCGTCACGACAATCGGCGCTTCCAAACCCGCCGAGCCGCCAAATCCCGCCGTCAAAGCACTCGTAACGATGTGCGAATAGATTTTATGCCGCTTGACGTGGGCGGATTTGCGCGCTATTTCAAACAAAATGTTCGCCACGCCGCGTCCCAAATCGCCCTTCAGTATTTTGTCAACAAACAGTACGCAAATCAAAATGCCGATGCTTGGCAACACCAAATAGTAGGGGTCTTTCAGGGGCGAAAACAATTGTGAGGTGTTGAAAA
>JAYUKJ010000342.1:0-1291 GCA_043764555.1 Saprospiraceae bacterium | reverse complement strand
GTGATGTAAAAGACTCAATAAATGTTGTTTTTCACAACTGTTACCAACAATTTGTACCCAATATTTTCTCTCCGAACGGCGATAATATTAATGATTTTTTGCAAATATATCCGAGCCTCGACGTGGTTAAAATCACGAAATTTGACATCTTCGACCGTTGGGGCAACCGCGTTTTTTCAGCGCGCGATTTTACGCCCGACGCGGCGGTTAATTATGGTTGGAACGGCTATTTCGGTGGTCGTTTGCTACCGCCCGATGTCTTCGTTTATTATTTAGAAGTTGAAACAAAAACGAAAGAAATCGTGATTCAAAAAGGGGATATTACGTTGATTAGATAGTTGCTTTTTTCAAAATTTAGGACTCCTCAGTATAAACGCCGTTTTTGATGCTTTTCAGCATAAAAACGGCGTTTCTTTTAATAATCTATTCTGGTTTTCGATGCGCAAAAAACACGCCCTTTGTCAAATAAATAGAATCAGGCAAAGGATTTTTGAGCGGACTCGTTCTAAAATCTACCTTAAAAGCGACTTGAAATTGCCCTGAAATCTCATCTTCCGATACTTTATTGAGGAGTACCCAACTTTTAAAGTTTTCATCTTCAAGTAACTCGTAGAATTCTCCTAAGACATCTCCGTGTGAAATTGTAGTGGCAAAATTTGCAGAAGGCGCAAGAGAATTCCGATGCTTCAAAAAAACTGTATCTTTAGAGATATTCAAGTCATCAAGACTTAGTGATTGCCTAAGTTCATTAGCTTCGTTAAATTTCAGCAAACCAAAATGGAGCGTATTATTTGGTTCTAACGAAAAAACAACTTTTGAAGCCTGCCATGTTGAACCTGAGATGTAACAAGACGCTTTGTATTGCGTCCAATCAATTTCGTCCTTTTTTCTGCACGTAAAAAAAAGACCGCAAAGACAAATAAGAAAAATATTTTTTTTCATAACTTCTATTTTTGAATGATTAATTTACGTGAGATTGTTTTGTTTTCGCTTTTAATCAACACCAAATAAATACCATTTGGGTATTCCTTCACGTCGAAGTCGAACTGTATAACTCCCTTTCCTAAGTTAGCATTCGTCATACTCCTCAGCGTTTTGCCTGTCAAATCTTGAATTAATACCGTAAGTGGGTTACTATCCTTAGTGTTAACTGAAATTTGAACCTTTTCAGAGCTTGGATTGGGCGAAATAAGCACTTCTTCACCGAGTAATGTTTTGGGAGTCTTTGATTGCAGTAAGCTACTTTCACTATTATTTCCTTGTAAACCATTACCAAAATCAAGAGGAAATC
>JAYUKJ010000341.1:0-15561 GCA_043764555.1 Saprospiraceae bacterium | reverse complement strand
TTTGACCCGTTGTATAAAATTGCGCCCGCTTATCGGTATTGCCCGACGGGTCGGCAAATTTGTCAACAAAAGTGTGCGGATGCCGCAAGCCACCCCAATTGCCACTTGTGCCTAAAATGTTGCCCGGCACGGCGGCTGGCCCATGCGTTAGATAAGTTGTACCACCCCAATTTTGCGTAAAGCGGGCATCGTAGGCAATAGTGAAAATAAACTCGCCAATTTGGTGATTGTCCGCAAGCATCAACTCTCGATAGTTGTTGTGCAATTGGATATTTTCGCCCACGATTTTTTTGCAATACGCAATGGATTCCGTGTATTTAGGCGTTTTTATATACACTTCCGCGTTCAAATACAAACGAGAAAGCAACGCCCAAACTGCCATTTGGTCGGCTCTTCCATACTCGTTTTTCTTAGGGGCGACGAGTTTGGTTTCAATATCTTTGAGTTCAGTTTCAATGTAACTGAACAACTCCGCACGGGTCGTTTGCTTCGGAATTGTCGTGCCAATCGCGTCATTTTCAGTTACAAATGGCGGATTGCCAAATAAATCCAACAAAATAGAATACTGAAAAGCACGTAAAAAACGCGCTTCGTTGCGGTATTGACGGATATTATCGGCATCCGTGCTTGAAATGCCCCGTTTGCCGAGGTTCTCGTCCGAAGATTGACGGATAAACTCATTGCACAAGGTAATTTGGAAAAAAGAACAGTAGTACAAGCCACTTACAATCGGATTGATAGCCGACCAATTCATCCCCTTCAAACCCCTAATACCCGCGTCATTTTGCCAAGTCCAAGCGGCTTCGTCGGTCGTCAATTCCTGCAAATTCCAATAAAGGCGCAAAAAATCCGAATTGCCTTCATCCGCAATAATTTGAGAAGGAATATCGGGGCTACCCGTTCCGCCCGTATTGCCCGTGAGGGCAAATGCGCCATAGACTTTTGCTAAGGCTTGCTTGTAACCCGTAGCGTTTGCATGGACGGTTTCAGCCGTAATGTCATTAGTGGGCAGCAATTCTAATTTATCGGTGCAAGCGTTTGAAAAACACGCGATGAATAATGCGCTAATGATGTATTTAAAATATCTCTTTGTCATTTCTAAATCTTTTTTAAAGTGAAAATTTCAAAAATAGGACCCCTCAGTATAAAGTGCAAAAACCATTGATTTAGCGGCTTATACTGAGGGGTCTTATTTTTTTATTTTTTCCTGCAAATCAAAAACAATGTTTTCGATTTACGGGAAAAAATAAATTTTTAACCTATTTTTTAAATTTAATTAGTTTTGCCCAACTAAAATTTTAAACAATAATGGCAAAGCATCAAATAACAATTATAGATATTGCTAAGGAATTGGGCATATCAAAATCAACCGTTTCGAGGGCGTTAACGGGGCATTTGGGCGTGAGCGAAAAAACGCGGAAAGACGTGTTGGAATTAGCCGAAAAATGGGATTATCAGAAGAATATGTTGGCTTTTCAGCTCATGTCGAGCCGAACGTATGTCATTGGCATCATTGTTCCCGAAATAATGACGAGTTTTTTTCCAAAAGTGATAATCGGCGCGCAGGAAGCCGCTCAAGAAGCGGGTTATAGCATCCTTATTGGACAATCGAATGAACAATATTTAACAGAAGTTGCCAATGTGAAAGCGATGTTGGCGAACCGCGTAGATGGTATTTTGGTGTCTCTCTCGAAAGAAACGCAGAACTACGAACACCTTGAAATTTTCCGCCGAAAGGGCATTCCAATCGTTATGTTCAACCGCGTTTGTACGGAACTCAAAACCCCAAAAGTGGTGCTTGATGACTATAAAGGGGCGACTGAAATCATGGAACATTTGATTGCGAGCGGTAAAAAGCGGATTGCCCATCTTGCAGGACCTAAAAATCTGTACAGTTGTCGCAAACGCAAAGAAGCGTATTTGGATAGCCTAAAGCGCCATAATTTGCCGATTGACCCCGAGTTGATTATAGATTATGACATGAACCTCGAACAGGTCAAAATTTTCGTCAAATATTGGCTCGACTTGCCCAACCCGCCCGATGCCATTTTTGCCGTCAATGACCCGCCCGGGATTGAAGCCATTCAAATCATAAAAGAACGCGGATTGTCCATTCCCAAAGACATTGCTGTCGTCGGTTTTAGTAACGACAACGCCTCTCAATACATCGAACCTGGGCTAACCACCATCCGACAACCGACCCACGAAATGGGCAGAATCGCGGTGCAATTATTACTCGATATGATTGATAAAGACGCGTCTGAATGGAAAAGCGTTTACAAGGTTTTGAAACCTGAATTAATCATTCGCGGGTCAAGTCAATAGTGTCTCCACTACCCAAGTCCAAATAGTTTTGCGGCGAAATGACGAGTTTTCCTCGGTCTGTTTCAAAATTTCGCCGCGCATTTCCCGCCAAACGCCCACCTTCGGCAGCCGCGTCGTGGTTTTCATTGAAGCCTTGTGCATCGTTTTCGACAATGGTTATTCGCGTGGCTTCTTCGCCCAATGCGGTAAAAATCAGTTCAAGGGGCGTCATGTGGTCACGCAGATTTTGGCGTGTCAAACCCTTGACGTCTTTGTGTTCGCTCGGTGTGAGTCCAAAAGTTCCCTTGGCAATCGTGGCGGTCGAAATCGAATATTCTTGATTTTACTTTCACACCCCGTTCTTTCCATTCGTCGGTCAAGGCTTTTCGGGTTTCAATCGTTTGAACCCGCCGCCCAATCCATTCCTCGGGATAGCCTTTGGCGCGGTACAATTCGGCTTGTCGCTCGGTCAAGAGTTCAGGATTTTCGGCTTCGTCAAGGGCTTGCTTGCCAAGTGCCGCCAACCACACTTTTAGCGGCTCGGCTTTCGGCGAAGGTACGAACATGATAAACCTAAACACCCCCTCAGTATGTACACAATCCGACGGGTAATTCTTCCCATCTTTGCGTGGCAGATTCAATCTTACGACAGAATCGTAAGATTGACCACTCTCTTTTTCTAACTTTCTTTTTAAATCAGACCAATAACGATTGGCGTTGTTGCTATCCGTCAGAACTTGAATAATGTCCACGACTGAAAAATACCATTGCTCATTGTGCCACAACTTGCGGATTTTTTCGCCTTCAAAAGGCGTTAAATTGTTTGAATTTTCCATTGACAATGCTTTAAATTGAGTTATTTTATAGATTTCATAAGTTATTGCCCCTTAATTTTTCAAAAAAAAGGCGATGCAAAGAAAATATAAAACAATTAGTTTTTGATGATTATTTTAAAAAGGAAATAGACCCCCTCAGTATTTTTGAGCTATGGGTTTTGAGTTACGGGTTTTGAGTCTGCACCCGACTCAAAACCCGTAACTCAAAACTCAAAACTCAAATTTCAGTTGGGAACGTTCCCTAAAATAGGGAACGTTCCCGTTTAAATTTCCACATAACAGTGAAAGTTTACATAATTAGAGTTGAATACATTTGTCTGTAAAGTTGCAACAATTACAAAGAAGGAAATTCATTCTTATTCTTTCATTTAGCGCATCGGTTTTCAAATGAGTAAAGCCGATGCGCTAAATTTTTAGCAGGACAAAGACATAAAATTATGGTAAAAGAGCTTCAAACCAAGGATAGAACCTTTAAAAATATCCCAATTACGACTGATTTAGTGGTTGTAGGCGGTGGCTTATCGGGCGTGTGCGGCGCAATTACAGCGGCACGTCAAGGCATCAAAGTCGTTTTGGTGCAAGACCGTCCTGTGTTGGGCGGCAATGCGTCGAGTGAAGTGCGGTTGTGGGTTTTGGGCGCAACGTCTCACATGGGGAACAACAACCGTTGGGCAAGGGAAGGCGGCGTAATTGATGAATTATTGGTCGAAAATCTCTACCGCAATCCCGAAGGCAATCCGCTTATTTTTGACTCAATTATCTTGGAAAAGGTGGTTTCTGAATCCAATATCACGCTTTTACTCAATACGGCGGTATATGAAGTGCAGAAAAAAGACGACGATACGATTGCTTCCGTCACGGCATTTTGTCCGCAAAATCAAACGACTTATACGCTTGCTGCGCCTTTATTTTGCGATGCGTCGGGCGATGGAGTAGTGGGTTTTCTTTCGGGCGCAGCTTTCCGAATGGGTGCAGAAAGTCAAGAAGAATTTGGTGAAAAATTCGCCCCCTCAGTAGAATACGGCGAATTGTTGGGCCATTCGTTGTATTTTTATTCAAAAGACGTTGGGAAACCCGTACGTTACATTGCACCGAGTTTTGCCCACGATGTCACCCAAAAAGTACCTAAATTCAAGTCATTCAATGCCAAAGACTTCGGTTGTCGCTTGTGGTGGGTCGAGTACGGCGGACGTTTGGACACGGTGCATGATACGGAAGAAATTAAATGGGAACTGTGGAAAGTCATTTACGGTGTTTGGGATTATATCAAAAATTCGGGTAATTTCCCCGAAGCCGAAAACCTTACGCTTGAATGGGTCGGCACAATCCCGGGCAAGCGCGAAAGCCGGCGTTTTGAAGGCGATTATATGATTATTCAACAAGATGTTGTTGAACAACGCCCCAAGGAAGATGCCGTGGCTTTTGGTGGTTGGTCCATTGATTTGCACCCCGCCGATGGCGTTTTTAGTGAAAAGCCGGGCTGCAATCAATGGCATAGCAAGGGCATTTACGACATTCCTTACCGTTGTTTGTATTCTAAAAATATCAAAAATCTCTTTTTAGCGGGACGGGTTATCAGTGCCTCTCACGTGGCGTTTGGATCAACAAGGGTCATGGCAACGACGGCACACATCGGTCAAGCAGTGGGCATGGCGGCTGTTTTAGCCACAAAACACAAGCTGAATCCGCGTGATATTTATACCAAAGGTTTTATTCCTGTTTTGCAAGAAGAATTGTTGAAAACGGGTCATTTTTTACCAAATCTGTCTTTAAAAGACGAAAAAGACTTGGTGCAAACGGCACGCATCACCGCTTCGAGTGCCTTGTCGCTCGCCGAAATGCCCGAAGATGGTGATTTAGGACCCCTCAGTATTTCGGTCGCTCAGATGATGCCCGTTAAAGCGGGACAAGTTTTAAAGACAATTGTTCACGCCTACGGATTGGAAGAAACGACTTTGGATGTGGAGTTGCGGATAAGCCAAACCGAGAACAATCACACGCCCGAAATCATTTTGGCAAAAAAGACAATTCCTATCGTAAAAGGGCGGAATTGCTTGCAAATCAGTTGGGAAAACGTGGAAATTGGGACCCCTCAGTATGCGTACCTCGTTTTGCAAAAAAATGAGAAAATCCAAGTGCCACGCTCTGAAAAACGCATTTCGGGCATTTTATCGGTCTTTAATACCGTCAATAAAGCCGTATCAAATAACGGCAAACAAACGCCACCCGAAGATATTGGCGTGGACACGTTTGAGTTTTGGACACCACAACGCCGTCCCCAAGGTCAAAATATCGCCATGAAATTTGACCCGCCAATTGAAGCCTTTGCCGTCGAAAATATCAGAAATGGCATCGGACGATCGACAAATCAACCCAATGCATGGGTCGCTGATTTTGAAGATAAAAACCCGTGTATGACGCTTAATTGGGATGAACAACAAACAATTTCAAGCATTGTAATCGGTTTTGATGCCGATTTTGACCATCCACTTGAAAGCGTTTTGATGACGCATCCCGAAACAGTTTCGCCTTTTTGCGTTAAAAATTACCGCATCTTTGATGATAAAAACCAATTAATTTTTGAGAAAAAAGACAACCACCAAAACATTAATACAATAGATTTTGAAAAACCTATTTTTACAAAATCGCTCACAATTGAAGTAGAACACCCCTCCCTAAATGCGCCTGCAAGCGTGTTTGAAGTGCGGTGCTATTAATTTAATGAATAATTAGTAAGGAACACAAAATAAATAAAAGCGCGATTTCATTTTTAACACATAGGCACATAGGACACATAGATCCTATACATAAAACGCTTTAAAACAATCTTTTCAAGCTATAACTATGTGTCCTATGTGTCCTATGTGCCTATGTGTTAAGAAAAAAAGAATGCGTTTTTATTTATTTATATTCCTAATGAGGGACCCCTCAGTATAAAAGGCATTTTTGCATGAAAAATTGAAAAAAAAGGCGTTTATACTGAGGGGTCCCTTATAACCAATTATTCTAACGAAAAACTAACAACAAACAACAGAATGGTACAATTAGACTTAATCGTAATGGCAGTTTTCGCTGCCCTTATCCTTGCTATCGGCATGGCGTTTACGCGCATGAGTAGCAAAAACTCCCAATCGTTTTTTGAAGCGGGTGGTGAAACCCCGTGGTGGATAAATGGCTTATCGCTGTTTATTAGTTACTTTTCGGCGGGGACATTCGTCGTGTGGGGGTCAATTGCCTACAAAGCGGGTTTTGTTGCCAATGGTATTCAATTGACGATGGTTTTAGGCGGCTTAATTGTGGCGTGGTTTATTGCCAAAAAATGGAAACGGACGGGTGCTTTGACCGCCGCCGAATACATTGGTACGCGTTTTAACACCAATACGCAGCAGTTTTACACCTTTCTCATCATGCTGCACGGCTTGTTTACGACGGCTTCGGTGTTGTATCCTGTTGGTAAAATGGTATCGGTGGCAACGCCTTTATCGCTTGAAATGTGCATCATTATCATTGGTGGCATCATCGTTTTGTACACTTCCGCAGGTGGTTTATGGGCAGTTTTGGTAACTGATGTGGTGCAATTTGTGATTTTAACGTGCGCCGTTTTGATTGTTATTCCGATGGCTTTTGCCGAAGTACAGGGCGTAAGCGGCTTTGTTCAAAACGTCCCCGAAGGATTTTTTAATTTTACAAATGACGACTTTCCGATAGGCTTTTTGTTCGTTTTTATGCTGTACCAAACGGCGTATATTGGCGGCAATTGGGCGTATGTTCAGCGATATACAAGCGTTTCGACGGAAAAAAATGCTCAAAAAGTGGCGTATCTATTTGCAGGATTGTACTTTATCAGTCCTTTTATTTGGATGTTGCCGCCTATGATTTACCGTGTCATCAACCCTAATTTGGTCGGTTTAGAACCCGAAGGCGCGTATATGATGCTTTGTCAAAAGGTATTGCCCGCAGGTTTAATCGGCTTGGTGTTGGCGGGTATGATTTCGGCAACGGCGAGTAAAGCGAATACGACTATTAATTTAGTGGCAACGGTTTTTGCCAATGATGTCTATAAAACAGTGTTTCGTCCAAATGCGCCTGAAAAGACTTTAATTTTCGTGGCGCGGGTTTTTACTGTCCTTTTTGGTGCTTTGACAATCTGGATTGCGATACTCGTTCCGAAAGTGGGCGGTATTGTCGAGATGGTTTTGAGTACTGCTTCTATTGCGGGTGGTGCGTTGTTTGTCCCGATTATTTGGTCGCTTTATTCCAAACGTCCGACGGCGACAACGGTTGTCACCGCTTCGTTGACGGGTTTGATTATTAGCCTTTCTCTAAAATTAGCGAGTCCCGCAGTATTGGGCTTCAAATTGAGTCGGACTTGGGAAACGGCTTTGGGCGTTGGCTTACCCATTTTAGTGATGTCGCTATTTGAACTGTATTACTATTTTAATCAAAAAACAGCCGTTTTTTCCTTAGAAAGTATGCAAAACAGAGGCACTACGCACAACCACGAAGATGCCGATGAACAAAATAGCTTTGGTGTAAAAGTCATTTTATATTCGATTACTTTCGTCGGTTTTGGCATCGCGCTTTTAGGTTGTTTTGCCGATAAAGGACAAACGGCAATCATTGTTGGTTTGCTAACGGCGATGGGTGGCGGTTTTGGTATTTGGAAAACAAAGTGAATTTATCTACACGTTTTGTTTAACGCATAGGCACATAGGAAACATAGTTTTGTTAGGAAAAAGAAAAAACTATGTGTCCTATGTGCTTATATGTTAAACAAAAATCCAAAACTGGAAATTGCTGATTTTAAATTGAAAATCAATGACTTAACTCAAAATACCCCCCGCAGTAAAATAGTAAAAATTTATGAAAAAATACATTTTCGCCTTCATACTAAGCCTTGTTTTTTGTCAAACACAGGCGCAAGAAATATCCCTCAACGGCACTTGGAATTTTGCGATTGACCCTTTGAATAAGGGTGAAATAGCGGGTTGGTCGAAGTCGTGGAAAGTTGCTGAAAAAGATACAAACTACTTCGCCGACGCTTTCGACAAAGTGACCGTGCCGCATTGCTGGAGCTTGGACAGACGGTACAACCACATTGGCAAATCGTGGTACCGCAAAGGGTTTAAATTGCCGACGGATATAAAAGACAAAACGGTAAAATTGCATTTTGAAGCGGTGTTTTACAAATGTCGCGTCTTCTTAAATGGTGTCCTTGTGGCGTATCATTTTGGCGGTTATACGCCTTTTGATGTGGATATTTCAAAGCAAGCCCAACACGATGCCGTCAATTTCTTATCCATTGAAGTAGATAATTCTTGGGACGAATTTGCTCTTCCCGGGGCGAAAATTGGCGATAATCCACGTCATCAGCTTTTCCCATGGTACGAATATGGCGGCATTACACGCGATGTAAGCCTTTTGATAACCGGTAAAATATACGTTGTCAATCAAAAAATAGAAGCTGTTCCGAATTTAAAAAACAATACGGCGAGCCTCAAAATAATGACTTGGATTGACAACAAATCTTTTAGTGATACAACCCTTACGCTCACCTCAAATATTACAAATCGAACAACGGGTAAGACCGTTTTGACACTCGAAAAGCCAATCAAAATCAAGGCTTTTGCGAAGCAAAAAATCTTGATAGAAGCCAAACTAACGGCAGCCGACGTGCTTTTATGGGATTTTGATGACCCTAATTTGTATGATGTGCAAACGACTGTGGGAAAAGACCCCCTCAGTCAATATCTCCGCCATTGTTTTAAAAAAAGAAGCTAAGTCATTTATGTAACTTAGCCCCATGAAAAAAACAATTAACATTTTGGATTTTGTCCAAAATATCATGGGCGCGAAGTTAGACTATTTGACAGACATCAGTAAAAGTTACTGGTCTCACACGGGTACTTTCTCGATAACGAATTTAAGTCGTTGGGTTTTATGTACGAGTAAACGTAGTCTTGAACGTTTTTATGCCCGCCCTCACGATTGGTTTGAGCATATGGGTGTTTTAATTATCTCTTTCTTAAGTCGTCATGCTCATTTTATCAAAGATTTCAATCAACATTGGGTTCTTGCTGGTGATGAAACGGTTGATAAGAAATCTGGTCATGCGACGCACGGCATCGGTTACGCTTACAGTAGCAAGGCTGAAAAAGTGATAAAAGGTATGTCTGTTCTCAACATTTCGTTGGTTCACCGTTACGCTAAATTGAGCTTACCTTTTCTTCAAGAACAGCTTATTTTCCCGACTGTTTTAACGGAAAAAGCGGCGAAAAAGAAAGCCTCGAAAAAGGCGCTAAAAGCGGCTAAAAGTGTCGCTAAAAAAAGTGGGATGCCCTTTGTTGCAGCTAAACTTGGTCGCCCTAAGGGTAGTAAAAACGTGCTTAAAACGACTGTTGCGCCGCCTGAAAGTATTGAAACAGCCGCAAAAGAGGAAATTGCTTATACATTCCAAGTTTTAGAGACACTGTTAGACCGTTTTGTACAATTTTTCAAAGAGCGATTAAGCCCGTTTATACATATTAAATATTTCGTTGGCGATGGCGGTTTTGGCAATAATACAGTGGCTAAAATCGTCCGTTCTAAAGGGTTGCATCTTATTAGTAAATTACAATATAATGCAGCCCTCTATTTCCCTTTTAATGGAGAATATTCGGGTCGGGGACCCCACAAGAAATATGGCGAAAAACTGAACTTCGACGAGGCTGAATGTCAGTTAGAAGACCATTTTGTCGAAGAACAAAAACAAAGAGATGGCTCAATTGACCGTATTTATCAGATAAAAAATATGCTGCATAAATCCTTTGATATGCCACTAAACGTGGTCGTCATCCTCCGATTTGACAAAAACAGCGTCCCTAAATCGCATAAATCAAGAGCCGTTTTGTTCTCAACAGACCTTGAGGCAGACCACAAAACGATTATGGACATCTACCATGTGCGCTATCAAATTGAATTTAATTTTAGAGACGCCCGACAATTCTTTGGCTTATCCAATTTTAAAAACATTAAGAAACAACAAGTACAAAACGTGATTGGCTACGCCTTCTTTATGGTAACGCTATCAAATATTTTACTCTTTGAAATAAAACATAAGTACCCAGAATCTAAGTTTAGTATTCAAGACCTAAAAGCCTATTTTAGAGCTGAAAAGTACCTAAATGAGCTATTAAATAAGGATGAATTTACCGCATCCTTATTTTTAAATCTAAAACAGAACATTAGTTTGCCAATTATAGGCGCAATAAACCCATTTTAAGTAACATTAAATCGTCATAGAAAAGTCTAAAAGGCGATAAATAAGGCTAAGAAAAAGCAATAAAAGCTAAATAAATTGCTCAAAACGTAATATCAGGAAACCTATGCCCAATAAAAACAAACAAAGGGCGGAGAGGCGGAGATATTGCTCAGTAAATTTGCTACTTATTTCGGTATTCGGGAGTTTAGAATTGAAAAAGCGCAATTTTTATTGAACGGCAAACCGATACGCGGCGGCGGGGCTAATCGGGCGTCTGACCATCCCGTTTATGGCTCGACTGACCCCGAGGTTTTGGCAAAAGAAGAAATGACAATGCTACGAAACGGCAATATGTTTTTTTCGAGATTGTGCCATACGCCTGCGAGTAAATATTATTACAAATGGGCAGATGAAAATGGCTACCTCATTGTTGCGGAAATTCCCGCTTGGCAGACTTCGACTGTTTTGATGGCGAGCCAAAAAGTTAAAGATGAATTTACGGCGCAAATGACCGAATTTGTGGAAAGGTATTGGAACAGCCCGTCAATCGTGGCATACAGCACGGGCAACGAGTACGATAGTTGGACACCCGAAGGCGATGAGTGGACACGCTACCACGCCGAAAAATACCGCAAACTTGACTCAACCCGCTTGATAACCTTCGCGGGTTTCAGTTCGATTGCATCAGCCGAGCCAATCAAAGTGCCGCACGATGCGATGCGGCATTGCGATTTTATTAGTTTCAATTGTTATTCATCGGGCAAAGGTTTGGAGAAAGTTCTCAAAACACTCCACGCAAAATACCCCGAAAAGCCCATTTTTGCAAGCGAATTTGGCAAACGCAGCGACGAAGTGAGCAGTGAACAAGAGCGCGTTAAAAATTTAAGTGAATTTATCGAAGTCCTCAAACAAAACCCTTACGCCGTCGGTGCGTCGCATTGGACCGCCTTCGATTACGCAAGCCGCTATCCAAATACGAATGAAAATGGCTATCGCCCGTGGGGTATGATTGATGAAAAACGGCAACCCCGAGAACTCTACAAAGCCTTTCAAAAAGACTTGTCGCCCGTGATTGTGGTCATAGAAAACGATAAAATCAGCATAACAGCCAAGTCCGATTTTCCTTCTTATACCATAAAAAATCATGTTTTGAAAATCATGGAAGGTGCAGAAGTGAAGGGCAGTTTTGCCATTCCCAACATTGAGATTGGCAAAACAGTTGAATTGAAAGTTACGAAAACGGCGGCGCAAACTGTTGTTATTGAGAATAAAAAAGGGTTTAGTATCTATAATTCGGGACTATAAACATAAGATACAAAACACGGAGACAGTTTTAGTATTTTAAAAATGAAGTGAAATTCAACATGACAACAAGCAGAATTAGCGAAAAATACGCAGCCGTTTTTGGCAGTACGCCCGATTTAATGGTCGCTTCTCCCGGGCGCATCAACCTTATTGGGGAGCATTTGGACTACAACGGTGGTTGGGTTTTACCCGCCGCAATTGATAAAAAAATCTATTTTGCCGTTGGGCAACGGACGGATAAGGCGTGTCATTTGTACTCAATGGATTACGAATCCTTAGAAATCATACCCCTCAGGAATGTCGTGCCTTCGGCAAAAAGTTGGGTTAATTATCTGTTAGGTGTTGTCGAACAGTTTCAAAAAGAGCAAATTTTGCCTTCGGGTTTCAATTTGGTTTTTGGCGGCGATGTGCCTCTGGGTGCGGGTTTGTCGTCATCGGCAGCCGTAGAAGCGGGTTTGGCTTTTGCTATCAATGAATTATTTGACCTTAAAAAATCGCGGATGGATTTGGTCAAATTGGCACAAAGGGCTGAAAATCAATTTGTTGGCGTTCAATGCGGCATCATGGATATGTTTGCTTCGGTGATGGGACAGGCAGGAAAAGTAATGCGCTTGGATTGCCGTTCACTCGATTTTGAATATTTCCCTTTCGATTTTAAAGATGTCAAAATCGTCTTATGCGATACGAATGTCAAACACTCTTTAGCGGACGGCGAATACAATAAACGGCGCAAACAATGCGAAGAAGGCGTCTCAATTTTGAAAAAAAAAGACCCCTCAGTATCAACGCTCCGAGATGTGCCTTTTGCGCTTTTAGAAAAACACAAAGCCGATATGTCGCCGATTGTCTATCAACGTTGTGCGTATGTCGTGGGTGAAATTGCGCGGGTTGAAGCGGCTTGTGAAGACCTAATGCGACATGATTTAACGGCTTTTGGTAAAAAAATGAATGAAACACACATCGGTTTGTCCAAGTTATATGAAGTAAGTTGCAAAGAATTGGATTTTTTAGCGCAAAAGGCTTGGCATACTGAGGGGGTGTTTGGTAGCCGCATGATGGGCGGTGGATTTGGCGGTTGCACCATCAATTTGGTAAAAACCGAGGCGATTCCACAATTCATTGATACCATGAGCAAGGCGTATTTGGACGCCTTTAATATTAATTTGAAAACCTATATCGTAACCGTCTCAAATGGGACAACACGTTTGGGAAATGATGAATTATAAATGATGAATTATAAATGATGACAGCAATTTCCGCTTTTGGATTTTACGGGCGGGTAAATGTCGTCCGCTATTGATACAAGCACCGAAATTGTGTCTTTAAATCAACGATTTGTCCGCAAAATCAATAGCGGGTGAATTGATTTACCCGTCCTAAAAGCCAAAGCGGGAATTGCTGAAATGATGGGTTATTAATTTTTCAAATATCTGATTACCAATTAATTATAAATTATGACAACATTTAATTTTGATGAACATCCACACCGCCGTTACAATCCATTGACCGACTCGTGGGTTTTGGTGTCACCACATCGCACGAAGCGTCCGTGGCAAGGGCAAGTTGAAAAAAACGCGGCTGATACACGCCCCACTTTTGACCCAACGTGTTACCTCTGTCCGACGAATATCCGCGCAAATGGCGAAATAAATCCGGATTACGCCGATGTTTTTGCGTTTGACAATGACTTTGCGGCTCTTTTGATTGAAAAAACGGCTCAAAACACGTTCTATACTGAGGGGTCCTCTTTGCCTTCAAATGCGCTTTTTCAAGTCAAACATGAGCGTGGTTTGAGCCGTGTGATTTGCTTTTCACCGCGTCATGATGTAACAATTCCTGAAATGACGACCGCGCAAATCCGTAAAGTCGTTGATTTATGGTGTTCAGAATATACCGATTTGGGCGCGATAGACTTTATCAATTATGTTCAAATTTTTGAAAATAAAGGGGCGATAATGGGTTGCTCTAACCCACATCCACACGGACAAATTTGGGCACAACAATCTATCCCAGACGAGCCTTTGAAAAAGCAATACGCCCAAATGCGCTATTTTGAAGACAACAGTCGCACCTTATTAACCGATTATTTGACGGAAGAATTGGAACGAAAAGAACGCATCGTGTGCGAAAATGCGCATTTTGTCGTTCTTGTTCCCTTTTGGGCAGTCTGGCCCTTTGAAGCGATGATTGTGCCGCGTCGTCCGATGGCACGTATTACGGACATGACGGATGAAGAAAAAACCGCTTATGCTGATGCATACAGGCAATTGACGATTCGATATGACAATCTTTTTGACACGTCTTTTCCTTATTCCGCAGGCATTCATCAAGCCCCTACCGACGGGCAGGCATATCCCGCTTGGCATTGGCACCATACCTTTTACCCGCCACTTTTGAGGTCGGCAACTGTTAAAAAGTTCATGGTGGGTTACGAAATGTTGGCAAATCCGCAGCGTGATATTACGCCCGAACAAGCGGCAAAGCAATTAAGAAATGCGCCCGTTTTGCATTACAAACAGTTATAATTGGTGGATTACGTACAAAAGGCGCTTATACTGAGGGGGGTAAAATTATGGGTGACAATGCCGCGCGTTTTTATGACATCTGAAAATCAATAGAAATGGACTCAAACCTTAAACACAATCAAGCCTTGAACGCGACACTTGTCTGTCCGTTCAAGGCTTTTTTGTTGGATTCCACGGATGAAAACACAATCGATTTATGCTAAACCGCTCGTTTTACGGTCACACCGCATAGGAAAGTGGTGGATAGACTTTAGAATATTACCGAGATTGGGCAGCTACGCCGCCGTGATAAGCCTAAAACGGAAATTGCTGTTGATTTATCAGGCAAAAGATAAGATACTGATAATCAATTACTTAAAGGCATTTTACCAACTAAAAACGGAGGAAAATCATTTTTAGCCGATGAAATACCCCAATTCATCGAATCTTGAGTGACTCAAAAAGCAGTTCGGTCGAAAGAAACGACACTTCATCCCGTCTTTCACGTGGTTAGGCGATGTTGATTTGGCGGCAGAGCGATAGTGCCTGTACATTTGTATCATAATTAGCAGCGAAAGCAGATGATTGATTCATCAAAAAACACTGCCTATTAGTAATTTAAAACAATCGCTTCATTCATAATTTTAAATTTTTTACACATGAAAAAGTTCGCTTCTTCCATCATGGCTATCGCCTTCGCAACCGCTACATTCACGGCAAAAGCTGAAAACGTTGAACGTATTTTCACGCTTGAAGGCACCAATATCAATATCACGGCAATCGACAATTCTGAGACAGTTGTTGTGTCGTTTAATAACACCGCAAACGGTGATATGACCATCGCTTTCGAAGACCTCAACGGCTCAAACTACGCCGCTGATAAGATTAAACCTTCGACGCGTTTTGCGAAAAAATACAATCTTTCGCAATTGGAATCGGGCAAATACCGCTTGGTGGTGACTAAAAATATGGTCAAAACAATTCAACCATTTGAATTGACAAGTCGCGCCGTTGTCTTAAACGAATTGGAACGCAAAGACAAATTCGTTCCAACAATCAGTCAAAAAGACAAAAAACTGGACGTCAACGTGCTTTTGGGCAACTACTCAAACATCACGGTGAAAATCTACAATAACGAAGGCAGATTGGTCTTTGAAAATAAAAACTACGTCGTTTTGACGCTCAACAAACGCTACGACTTGTCTAAGATGGCTGCTGGAACGTACATGGTAGAGGTTTTGGCAGGCGACGAAACGGAGCATTTTGCGATTAATTTGTAGTCGAATTAGCGCGCGTTTCAAAAAAAGGCCCCCTCAGTATAAACCCGTTTTTTGACTCATTTTAGGTCAAAAAACGGGTTTATACTGAGGGG
>JAYUKJ010000340.1:0-1292 GCA_043764555.1 Saprospiraceae bacterium | reverse complement strand
TATGAGCTGCAACATTACCGATTCGTGTGTTTCACCTTCTTTGACGGAATAGGACAATACAACCTTTTGGTTGTACGGGTTTCCTAACCCATACTTTTCTATTGTTACGCTTTGCAATTGTGCCATATTTTTTATTGTTTTATTTTTGTTAATGAGAAAATTACGCCTGTTATAGCAGCTGCAATGCCTAAGGATTTGTACCACGGGGCGGTTTTTTTTTGAAATTGTGGTGCTTCGGATATAGTGCCTTGCTTATACATATTGTACTCCCTTATTCGCCTGTTTCTCAACGCACCCGCAACCGCTACATTAGAAAAGCTACGCAACATTAGCGGCTCTATTGCAAAAAGGTTTTTTGGGTTTGCGTTAATTGACTCAACAAGCCCGCCCGTCCTAAATGCACCTATACCCCTATTATAGGCAATTGAAACAAGTGCATCGTATTGGCTTTGTGTTAGCGGCGCGGTTACGCTACTTGATACGGCCTTTTCTGCATTCGAAATGTTGTAAGGGAACACCGCGTTTTCTAATTCTTTTCGTGTTAGCGTGTCTCCTATCCTAACCCGCGCCCGCCCAAATTTCACCCTTGTAAGTAGGTCGAAAAACGCGCAACCGTAACCGATTGCCGCCCCGCCCGCGTCTCCATAAGCCCTAACTATTGAATCTGTAGAACGCGCCAACGGGGCGTTTTCCTCCATCTTTATAAAATTTATTCCGTTTGTGCTAGTCTTCACTTTTCTGCTAATATTATGATTATTAGGCCCTTCTACTGTATTCTAACACTACCTGCAACAACCAGCCCCGTATTTTGCACCCATCCGAAAAACTCTTTGTATTGCACAACAAGCAGCACAATAGTTTGCCCCGCGCCGTTCAGTACACTTATTCGTTGCCCGTTTGTTACACCTATGTATTCCAGATTTTCAACCGCAAACGCGGGCTTAGAAAATCCTGCAAACGGATACGGATACACCGCCGTTGCCCGCGTGGCTACCACTTCACCGCTTACTTTTGCGGGCGGCGGTGTGACGGGGTTTTGCGGGTTGCCGTTATAAATATTCTGCATAAACGTAACGTATTCTTGTTGTGTAAGTGCCGACCTCAAGTCTCCCAAAATATCCCTATTATATAGCGTTCGGTACGCGCGTTGCACCTTTGTGAAGTCCCGAACACGTCCCGAAATATTATTCAATTTCGCCCGTGCTTCACCCGAAATCCCGAAAAAATACTCTGTAATACCCTTATCCGTTAAACTTCGTATTTGTATTGCATATTGTGCGTTTACGTCGTTT
>JAYUKJ010000339.1:0-4322 GCA_043764555.1 Saprospiraceae bacterium | reverse complement strand
GGGACACGATAAATCAACTTGAAATATTGGATGTGAGCGATATTAGCAAGCCAAAATCGCTGTCAATTGTGAAAATGACTTTTCCAATTGGCTTGGGCATCGACGGCGATTATTTGTTCGTCTGCGACAAAGAAGGCTTACGGATTCTGAACGTTGCGGATAGAAAAAATCCCAAAGAAATCCATTATTTGAAAGGCATTGACGCCGTGGACGTTATCGTTTTGGACAAAAACTTATTGATTATTGGTAAAGAAAAATTGACCCAAATCTCTTACAAAAACATCGCTAATCCGATGGTTATTTCCACGCTGAATTTGAAATAAAAAAAGCGTAAATTGTTGATTTTTAGGCTTTTATACTGAGGGGTCTCTTTTTGAAAATCCATTAACTTCATTCCCTTTTAATCAAAAAAAAGAGGCTTTAAAAATGAATTCAATCATTTTTAAAGCCTCTTTTTTGGACTGAAATCTATTTTTCTATTTATCGTACAAAGACCATAAATACGTGAGTGACAACTCGTAACGATTACCATCAATACGCAGAAAAATTAATGGGTCTTCGGTATCAAAAGCGCATTTTGCGTTCAATTCAAGGCTTGATTTATTTTTGAAAGCCTTTTTTATGCCGCCTCCAACAAAAAACGAAAAATCAAATTTTTTCGTCGGATAAAGTGGTTGCGGCGAGTACACGTCAATTTCCGCTTGCGTAATGATAAGTTTTGCAGCACCAATAAACACTTTAGGCACATAGCTACGATTGGGTTTTTTGAATTCATAATGCACCGCTAATGGAAACTCTATATAGTTGGCTGTAACAATATACTCCAGTTCTCGAGGAGACCGAAGAGTAATATTCGCAGGATTCGGCGTGAAACTTCTTTGAAAATAGTTTATGCCCGAATAGACTTTAAATTTATTAGAAATACCCAACGCCACGACCCCACCAAATAAAGGCGCAATATTACTTTCAGCATCGTTTTGAGCATTTCGGGGTGCCTTATAAGTGGATTTATTCATAAACACCGCCGTCTGAAAACCCATTCCCACGCTAATCTTGCTCGATTTGCCCATTTTTTGCGTTATTTTAGAGTCGGGATAAGCACATTTACTGTACTCCTTGACTGCCGCTAAAACGCTTAACTTATTGTATTTAATCGAAAAATTAGTCCCAAGCTCACACCCTTTGAAATAGGTATTCAAGTACATTTTGGTATTCCTAAGGCTAATTTTCCTGATTTCAGGAATCTTGAATGAGCTAATACATAGCACATTGCGCTCGTCGGGATTGTCGGATTGACCTTCATAAAGCGACACACTGCCATCAACATAGCGGGTGATAAATATCAATTCCGCTTGTTCGCCGCCCGTGTAATTGAACGTTCGGATGGAAATTTTATCCAATGTTTCAATTTCTTGAATATCCTCAGGCGCCAATTTTTTGCTCGTAGAAGATGTTTTATCGGTGTAGAAAAGGATTTTCTTATACGTCAAATTGTCAAAATTGAAAAAACCACGGACGGTGTCTTTGGCGATGCCAACGTAATAGCCTTCGGACAAGTTGGTTTGAGCAGATAAAGTGTTGATAATCAACATGAAATAGAAGACGGAAAGGAGTAATTTAGGAATACGCATTTTTTATTTATTTTAATTGTTTATGAAGAAATCAAGGCTTATTCCAACGCAGTAACAAACGGATTGTTACTGTTCGCAAGTGATTTAAAAGCTCAAAAAACACGTTTTATACTGAGGGGTCCTATTTGAATTAAAAATGCCCCAACTGCTAACGCAATTTGAGGCATTTTTAATTCCTTAATTTTTAATTTTTAATTAAAATCATTCTTCTTGGTCGAAATAAACTTTGTAAAAAGTTTTGCCTTTTTCTTCATCAAAACCACGCTCGATTAAGTCGCGGCGACCTGAAATGTATATCTTAAAATTATCATCCAACTTGATGACATTTTTGAAAAACTTACTCGATTTTCGCACCGCCTGTTGGCTAATATCAAATTGGTCAACCAAAGGAACCGCCGTTTCTTCGACATATTTTTCTTTAAATTCTTTGAAAACCGCCGCTTGCTCTTCATCGGGAAACAAGGTATTTGCAAAATCTTCAACTTCAAAATTTTCGTTTTCTTTGAAATAAAAAGACGACCGATTTTGCAAATCAATCTTATCCGTCGGGTTCAAACCAAAGGCATTTGACGCTTTTTGATTGATAAAATCGCTCGTCATTTGCATATAGTGCCTCGTGTTAAAATAATGGTCTTCAATGGGTTTTACATTCAAGAAATTACTCATCCATACTGAGGGGTCGTCTTTTTTCGTCACCGAATCCACGGTTACCATTCTAAATCCTTCGGCTTCGTCGGCGCCAAAAATCAAGGCTGCTAAAGCCAATTTTCCCGTCGCAATGCCTTCACCGACCTGCAAAGCAAAGGATTCGGTTGAGCGTTCGACCTTCAAATACGCGTCTTTGTTGATGGTTTTAAACAAACCGATTGCGGGCATCGTTTCGCCTTGCAATTGAATGGCATCGAAAAGCGTAACGAAAAATTCGCCGCCCGTAATTTTTTTATCATTCGACAAACTGTACAGGCGTTCGGTCAAAATGCCCGCCTGTTCGGCAAGGGTTTCGGGGTCGTTAAAAATCTGAACGCACGATTGATACACCGCATTGTGGCTCAAATCTTCGTCATGATGGAAGTAAAAAAACTCCTCATTTTTTTCAAAAGGCTTCAAAAACGTCTTCAAAAGCGTCTCGTGCGCGTATTCGTTGACCGTTACGAGCGTCCGTTTTGGAATCACGACGCCTTCGTTGCGCTCTTTGTTGCCCGTCCAAGTGATGGCAACTTTAGCAATGGACGTTTGAGAAAAATCTAACATGACTAATGATGAATTATGAATGATGAATTTTTTGAACGACTTAGCGACTGCAATTTCAACTTTTCTTTTTTTTTAACACAACAGGCACATAGGTCACATAGTTTTTAGTTTTCTTTTCTAAGGAATAAAAAAACTATGTGACCTATGTGCCTATTGTGTTAAAAAAAAGAAAGCGTGTTAACAGCCGACGACGACTTTCGCGTGACGGATGATTTTATTGTTCAACAAATAACCTTTTTCGACCGTATCTACGATTTTGCCAACTAAGGCTTCGCCCGCGGGAATTTCCGTAATCGCTTCGTGAAATTCAGGGTCAAACGCTTCACCCGCCGCCGATTCCATCGGTTTCAAACCTCGATTTGAGAGCGAATTGATGAGTTTTTGGTGTACCAAATTGACGCCTTCCGTGAATGTTTCGTTTTTTGAAGCGCGCTCAAAATCGTCTAAAATCGGCATCAGTGCTGTCATTGTGTCACGATTTGCCATAGCGATTGTGTCGGCTCTTTCGCGCATCGAGCGTTGTCTAAAATTAGAAAATTCAGCCACTTGGCGCAAATATTTGTCTTTCAACTCAGCCAACTCCGCTTGCAATTCAGTCAATTCGTCGGGCGTTTCTACGCTATTTTCCGCATTTTCCGCGTCTCTATCACCGTATTCCGTCGGAATATCAATGACATCTTGCAACAAATCGTCGTTGTGCAAGTCTTCTTTATTTTCCATATTCTTTTTTTTGAACCAATTTTTTAACGGATTGGGTATCGACATTTTATTGTTTATTTTTATTAGTCAAACGGCTTGCCATACGAAAATGACTGCCATTTTGTCATTCCAAAGATTTGAAATTCCAAGGATTCCAAATTCCAAAGATTTCAAAGATTCCAAATCTGAAATTTTTGGAATTTGGAATCCTTGGAATTTGGAATTTGGAATTCTTGAAATCCTTGGAATTTGGCATCAATTAAGCAATAAATTAGCGACTTGTCCCCAGCCTTGCGTGCGTTTGAAACCCAATTCGGGCGCATTTTGATAGACATTGTGGTGGGCATCGAAAAGAATGCCTTTGCCTGCGAAACCCGTCAAATTTTTAACATGGTCGTCAATCATATAATCGGCGTTGATGATGTATTTATGTCCGCAGAAAACGGTGTTTCGGACATCAATAAACTTGAAATGCTTATCCAACCATTCCAATTTTTCGGGAACCGAACTTGGAATCAAATTCGCCGCGGAGACAACAAACACGTCATAGTGTTTATTTAAGTCATACACAACACTTTGAGCCTCATCCATAATCGGCAAATTTCGATAAAATCCGGGTGCAAAGATCCAATCCAAAACCACTTGTCGGTGTTCAACGGGGACGGCATCTTCGACGAGTTTCCCTGCTAAATCCGTGTCGGTAAGGTGGTAGCCAAATTCATTTTCGTAGCGGTCAACAAT
>JAYUKJ010000338.1:0-15650 GCA_043764555.1 Saprospiraceae bacterium | reverse complement strand
TGCGCGGCATCACCGACGCATCAATCACCCGCAGTCCCGAAATGCCGTGAACGCGCAAGTTTTCATCGACAACCGACAGCGCGTCTTGACCCATTTTGCACGTGCCGACGGGATGGTAAACCGACTCAACGGTGCGGCGAATGTGCGCCAAAATCGCTTCGTCGCTGTCTGATTCTTTAGGGAAATTAAAGGCAGTGCGGTAGTTGTTCATGGCGTTTGCCAGCAAAATATCGCGGACAATCTTGAAGCCCTTTAGCAATAAAGTACGGTCGTTTTCGGCCGCCAAATAATTAGGATTGATAACGGGTGCCGCCGTCGGGTCGTTGGAACGCAAGGCGACAAATCCACGGCTTTCAGGCTGTAAAAGCACGGATAATGCCGTGAAACCGTTCGTTTTGGGGTAAGTTTCGGGGCGATAAAACTCGGCTCCTTTGGCAATATCATCTTCGTTGCCCATGTGAAAAGGAGCGAAAAATAGCTGCAAATCAGGCTGCGATACTGAGGGGTCTGATTTCAAAAACCCGTTTGTTTCCAACGGACTAATCGTTAAAGGACCTGTTTTTGAGACGGCGTAATTGAACAAATGTTTGAGCTTATTCAATGGTTTCATAGCGTTGTTCATCGTGCCTGAATAGTCGGTCAAACAACTCATGCCCGACATCAAATGATCGTGCAAATTTTTGCCAACGCCGTGCAGTTCGCGCTTCAATTCGATGCCATGTTGCCGCAATTCGTCTTTGTCGCCAATGCCCGACAACATCAAAATTTGCGGTGAACCAAAGGCACCCGCCGACAATAAAACTTCGCGTTTTACCAAAATCTGCTCCGTTTTAGGACCCCTCAGTATTTCGACGCCTTTGGCACAATCGTTCTCAATAATGACGCGTTTCACGTGCGTATTGGTTAAAACGGTCAAATTTTTACGATTTAACGCGGGTTTCAAGAACGCCGCCGCCGTCGAATGTCGCTTGGCGTCTTTGATTGTGAACTGAAAATGACCAACGCCTTCCTGCTCGGCACCGTTGTAATCCGCCGTTTCTGGATGCCCTTTTTCGACGCAAGCTGCCACAAAAGCGTCGGCCAATTCGGTGCGGTATTGCTTCGCTTCGGTGACGTTGAGCAAACCGCCTTGACCATGAAAAGCGTCATTGTGCTGCTCATTGTTTTCCGATTTTTTGAAATAAGGCAAAACCGACGCGTAATCCCAACCCGTTGCGCCCATTTCTGCCCAAATATCGAAATCGTCGCGGTGTCCACGCACGTAAGCCATCGCATTTGTCGAACTGCTACCGCCCAAAGTTTTGCCGCGCGGCTGATACATTCGGCGGTTGTCCACGTGCGTTTGCGGCTCGGTGTGCAATCCCCAATCGACGTCCGAATAGTTGAGTTCGCCATAAGCAGCGGGAATATGAATCTGTAATTTAGAATCTTTGCCGCCCGCCTCGATGAGCAGCACGGATACTGAGGGGTCCTCCGACAACCGATTTGCGAGGACGCAACCCGCCGAACCCGCGCCGATGATGATGTAATCGTACATATTTTCGTTATTTTTTTTCTTGAAAAAAGTTTCTTAAAGGTAATTAATCCGTCTAAAGTTTGTCGTCTTTTTATTGCTTAAAAATGAGAAAATGCTAAAATCCTTCCCCGTTTTTTACTTATTTTGTGTTTTCTAAATTAAATAAAAGCCTTTTATAAAGTGCTAAATTGCTATAAATCAATGTATTATAAAAATTTAAAATCAACTATCGGGTACACTGCGTGCCTTGCTTGCGCGCTCATTTTTTTCAACGCTTGCCGAAATGACAGCGCTAAAAGTACCGAAATTTTATTGTCGGGCATTCATAAAGTAAGCCTTTTAGACTCGACGGACGCGGCAAAAGCGATTGTTCGGGACGATTTAGATAAGTTTTTTGAGCATATCACGGCGATTGATGCGGCGGTTCAAATGAAAAATAATGGACCCCTCAGTATGTCGCGGGATTTGATGGTTTCGAGCTATAAAAATTATTTGCAAACCGACGTCACGGGTTTCACGAAGGAAGAAGCGGCGTTTGTGGCCAAGGCGATGAACGAGGCGTTTCAGCTCGTCGGCAAGGTGTCGCAACGGTATTTTCCCGAAGACATTCGGTTGATAAAAACCAAGGCGCACCACTACGACGCGGAGATGTACTATACGCGTGAAAATTGCATCATGATTCCCGCGCCGATTTTGAAACAAAAGAACTACGACGCTTTTTTGCAAACGATGCTGCACGAGATTAGCCACATCGTCACGCGTCTGAATCCGAACGTGAAGGCGCAATTGTACGCTTTGATGGGTTTCAAAAAGATAGAAATGTCGCTTGAAATGCCCGACGCCTTGCGCCGTCGAATGTTGACAAATCCCGATGGCGTTGACATTAATTGGGCAAACACATTGACTTCGGCAACGGGTAAAACGGTTTTCGCCATTCCCTTGCTTTACGCAAAAGATACGCTTTTTGACGGGGGAAAGCCCGATTTTGGCGATTACTTAGGTTGGAACTACTATGAACTCGCCCCGTCAGTTGACAATAAAACGCTCGTCGTTCAGACCATCGGCGACCGTCAACAAAGCACGCTCGACACCCGCGGTATCAATGATTTATTTCTAAAAAATTACAACACGGCGTATATTATTCACCCCGACGAAATCGTCGCCGATAACTTTTCTCTATTGATGCTGTCGCAGAAAAAACCCGCCATTTTGAGTGCTTATACTGAGGGGGGTAAAATTTTGTTGGAGAAAATGAAGGGGGTTTTGAGTCAATAAAAAAGGCTATTTTTAAAAAAAGGCTTATCTTTGCATTAACCAAATCGTTTTGGACGTTTTCGCACCGCCTTTTAACCAAAAGTAGCATGTGGAATTGGTTTTTAAAGCCGCAATGTCAATCGACAAAGCGGCTTTTCTCATATTACTTAGACAATTTTTGTCGTCGAACGTAAAAGGTTTGAAGCATCAGACGACTTTGTTTGCGTTTTCGCGGACTTGTTATCGTTCTGATTTCCCAAACAGAAAAATACCGTTTTTCTCCAATTTGTTTTTCAAATAAAATACAGTCATTTCCCAATTTTGATTTTTGAGAATCAACAATAAAATCTGCATTTTGAATGATATTTGGCAGCTCTAACCAGTCTTCTTTTTCTACGGGTAGCCGTCCAGGTGTTAGTTCTGTTTCATTTGTTCCAGGCTGATTTAACACATGGCGAATACCATGAGAATCAATTGAAAAAACGTAATCTTCAAGTTTTAAATGACTGTATAGATAGATTTCATGGGCTAATTCTTTACCAATGATGCCAAAATCTGTTCTTAAATAGGCATTAATAAAATCTAATTGAGCGAATTCGACAAGGTTTCCAATCAATTCGTCGGTGTTTGGGAAAAATGTTTTGTTCATAATATATTTACTTTTTATTGCGGCAAATATAACACATACCCCCTCAGTATAAAAGCCATTTTAAGCCTGTTTTATCCGCTATTTCTTCCCCAAATACAAACCCAAAATCACCAAAACTGTACCCAATACCGTGTAAATCGTAATCGGTTCATGCGTCAAAACAGCCGCGTAGAAAAAGCCAAAAATGGGGCATAAAAACAACCACAAAGACGCCTTCGTCGGTTCAGCTTTAAGCAAATACAACCACAATTGTACCGCCGCAATGGAAATTGGTACGACGAGCCAAAAGGTTGATAACCAAAAGGTTGTGTCGTAATGATTCAGATTTTCTTCATGAAAAAAAGTCGTAAAAGGCAGTAGAAATAAGCCGCCAATGAGGACTTGCCAAGCGTTGATGCTCAAACGCGGCAACGACCAATTGATGCTTTGATAATAAACCGTCCCGATGGCGTAACAAAGCATACTTAAACTTAATAAGACAATGCCAAAAACCGTTGCATGGGCGTTTTGAAGCAGAGGATAAGTGGCAATCGCAACGCCGAATAAACCAATTAATAAGCCCAACCAAACGTTTCGAGCAATTTTTTGACGCAACCAAACCGCGTTTAAAACGCTGATAATCAACGGGCAAGTCGCACTGCCAAGCGTGCCGATGCCCGCCGTAATTTGTTTCATCGCAAAGACAAAAGCGCTCGGATAAATCGCCATGCTCAAGGCACCGCAAACAATCAAAGGCAGCCATTCCGCGCGTTTTGGCAGTCGGTTTTTGTCGATAAACAGGGCAAAAGACAACATAATCAGTCCCGCAAAAAAGAAGCGGGCATTGATTAAAACCAATGGTTGCACGACTTTTAAACCCAATTTTGTGGCCACCGAACCTGAACCCCAAAGGGCGGCGAAAGCTAAACCGATTACGATGTTTTTCATAACTCGTTAGATTTGGAGATTTTGACAACTTTTCAACAATTGTCAAATCTAAATGAATAAAAACGCTAAATCCGAAAAGACTTTTTACCTTCGATTCTATTAAAAATTAACATCAAATTAATAAAATGAGACAACAAATTCTCCGCATCGCTATCCCGATTTTAATATTCTTTTTGCTCACCGTTTTGACGCAAATCGGCGGCTTGATTTATCTTTTATGCTTACCAATTTTTCATTATTTCAACGAAAGATTTGGGCGCCAAATTTGGCGTATCTTATTGAGAATGAGCGTCTTCGCGGTTATTTATGGCATTGCAACGTTCAAGATTGTGCCGCCACTTGCTGTGCATTTTGGCCGCGTTCCAATGCCTTACAACGATGATAGTTCACGGATTCAACCGTGGAATTTTGGCACCGTTTTGTTCAATCGGCACTACGTTTTGCCCAATTTGAAGGCGGTTACTGAGGGGGTATCGGAGAAATTGCGGAAGACAAATCCAGGCGCCGTTATAACGTATTTGGATTGTGGTTTTCCGTTTTTTGATGGTTTCCGATTGTTTCCGCATTTGAGCCACAATGACGGTCGAAAGATTGATTTATCGTTTTTTTACTTGGATGCAGCGACCAAAAAACCGACGAATGAGCGCCCGTCTTGGCTCGGTTACGGCATCTGCGAAGAGCCGCGCTCGGGCGAAGAAGACCGCCCGTCGTACTGCCGCGAAGGTGGTTTTTGGCAATACAATTTCATGCGGCGTTTTATGATTCCGCAAGGCGAAAAAGAAAACTTTTTGTTGGATGAACGCCGAACCCGCGCGCTGATGCAGCTCTTATTGGCCGACAATCGCGTTCAATTGTTGCTGATTGAGCCGCATTTGGAAAAACGTTTGGGTTTCACAAATGCGCAGAAAGTAAGAACGCCGCCCTGCGAGTCGGTGCGGCACGACGACCATATTCACGTGGCGATTTATTGAACTATAATTTTTCAAAAAAAGACCCCCTCAGTATATAATCAATTTAATAGTGTCGAGTTGTTTTTGGCATAAACTTTTGGAAAGTTGCAAACTTTCCAAAAGTTGAACCCGACACCATTAAATTGGCTGACTACTCAGTATATGAGCTATCTTTTCCGCGCCATCATCAAGCCGTCTCTAATCGGTAACAAGAGACATTCGACGCGATTATCCGCCAATATTTTCTTATTAAATTGGTCAATAATTGCCGTATCGACGTCTTTTTTTTCGTCCACAACTTTACCACTCCACAAAATATTATCGGCAATAATCAAGCCGCCCGACCTTACTTTTGGCAAAACCAAATCATAGTAAGTGGGATAATCGCGTTTGCCTGCGTCAATAAAAACGAGGTCGAAAACGTCGGTTAAAGTAGGAATAATCTCCAGCGCATTGCCGAATATCGGGTTGATTTTACCAATAAAACCGCCTTTTTCTACGTATTTTTTGATTAAAAATGCCATTTCGTCGTTGGCTTCAATGGTCGTCAAAACGCCGTCTTCCGTCAATCCTTCCGCCATGCACAAAGCCGCGTAACCCGTAAATGTGCCAATTTCGAGGATGCGTTTTGGTTGCATTAATTTGGTGATTAAACTCAAAAAACGACCTTGCAAATGACCCGACAACATCCGCGGGACGAGCGTTTTTAAGTGCGTTTCGCGGACGAGCGACTGCAATAAATCACTTTCTGCTTCGGTGTGTGCTTCGGCGTAATCCGCTATTTTTTTCGGTAAAAAATCCATATATTGATAGTGAAAATTTTATAATTGAGCCGCAAAAATGGCTTATTTTAGGTTCAAATTTTAACAATTTTGCAAATATTCACGTGCAATAACTTTCCAAAAGTTGGAACTTTTGGAAAGTTGTTTCAAATTGCGGCTTGTTACAACGGACTATTTTATTGTATTAAAAGAATATGAAAAAAACGTACTTCGCTTCCGATTTTCACCTCGGCATTGACGCCCAAGACACCTCACTCGACCGCGAACGCCGCATCTGTCGTTGGCTCGATTCAATTGCTGCCGATGCCGAAGCTATCTATTTAGTGGGCGACGTATTCGATTATTGGTTTGAGTATAAAACCGTGGTTCCCAAGGGTTTTACGCGTATTTTGGGCAAATTGGCGGAATTGCGCGACGCCAATATTCCGATTTATTTTTTCACTGGAAACCATGATATGTGGCTATTTCGTTACTTGACCGACGAGATGGGCATCCCGATTTATCGCGAGCCGATTGTCCGTGAGATTCATGGCAAACGCTTTTTTATTGGACACGGCGACGGCCTGGGACCGGGCGATCATGGCTATAAATTCATCAAAAAAGTGTTCGCCAATCCCGTTTGCCAATGGGCATTTGCGCGGCTGCATCCCAATTTTGGATTGGGAGCGATGCACTTTTTTTCGGGTAAAAGTCGCGCCGCACAGGACCCCTCAGTAGAAATGCAATTTTTAGGCGAAAAGGACGAATGGCTCTTGGTTTTTGCGAATGAAACGCTTCAAAAGCAGCCAGATATTGATTTTTTCGTCTTCGGACACCGCCATTTACCGATTGATTGGCGGCTTAAAAACGATAAAAGTCGCTACGTAAATCTCGGCGAGTGGCTCCATTTCAACACATTTGGCGTCTTTGACGGAACGGATTTTTCGCTTCAAACGTTTGAAAAAGAAGGCGTTAGCATTCACTCAAATCACGTGTGAATATGGGCAATTTCAATCAAAAAAGAGACCCCTCAGTATAAACGCGCAAAAAGCGGCGAAAACACGTATTTTCGTCGCTTTTTGTGGTTTGTTGCGCTCATTGACAACAGTTTTTTTTAGAGTAAAAGCCTCACGACTGCACCTTTAACCATCTATTTCGGGGTCTTATTTTTTACATTAATAACCATTTTTTTAGATTTGGCGGCTTTTCAAAAAGTTGTCAAATCTCGATAAACAACTATAATCTGTGAAATTTCCGTGAACTTCGCCTCCTACATTTGTCTTAAATTTGAAAAATCAATAATATGGAAAAAATTCTCATCGTCGAAGACGACCCAAATATCGCCGAACTCGTTGCGCTTCACCTCCGCGACGCGGGCTGCACGGTTACGATTGAAAACGACGGCATTCGAGGGCATGACCGCGCCCTGCGGGAAACATTCGACTTGTTTTTATTGGACATCAATCTGCCCAAAATGTCGGGTTTAGAGATTTGTCGCGCCATTCGGAAGCATAAAAAATACGTTCCCATCGTGATGATGACCGCAAAAAGCGAGGAAAACGACATCGTTACGGGTCTGGAAGTCGGTGCCGATGACTATATCACGAAGCCGTTCGGCGTTAAAGAATTGGTTGCCCGCATCCGCGCCGTTTTGCGGAGAACACAAGCGATGAACGCCGATATGTCGAAAATGGGCAAGGTGTTGCAATTTTCAGACATGACGATTGACGCCGAAAACCGCACCGTCGTGCTGAAAGGCGACCGCGTGGATTTGACGCCAAAAGAGTTTGATTTACTGTTCATACTCGCCAAAAAACCAGGTCGCAGTCACTCGCGCCAGCAACTTTTAGACGCCGTTTGGGGCTACGAATTTGAAGGTTTGGAACACACCGTTAACTCGCATATCAACCGATTGCGCATGAAAATTGAAGCAGATGTGCAGAATCCCACGTATATTTTGACAACTTGGGGACTCGGTTATCGGTTCAATGACAACGTTTAATATATGAATAGATAGTGTATATAACAAATTTACACGTAGTCGGCAACTTTAGTTGCCGCGTAAGTTATCGCGGCAGCTAAAGTTGCCGACTGCGTGTAAATTTGAAAACCGTCCCCCGTTTCTTTGCGTAAGTGCTTATACCCGCCAAGTAATTCTACTCATCGGGCATAAATTCATCTATAAAATTATTTTGAAAATGAAGAACTTACGAAAAGCATCCTTACAACTTTTGGGGATGGCGGCGGCGCTAACCGCCATTTTGGGCATTTTTTCTTGCCGCGTCACGCCAACGGACACCACTCAATATGACACCGATATTGTGGCGTTGACGGACAATAATGTCTTGCTGAAACTCAACGCCAGCGACCCGTCGCAAACCAACCGCCGCATTCAGATTGTCGGTTTGGCGACGGATGAAAAGGTTTTGGCGATTGATTTTCGTCCCGCCACGGGTCAACTCTACGGCGTGAGCAATTTGAGCAAAGTTTACGTCATTCACGCCGATTCAGGAACGGCACGGGCAATCGGTGCCGCTCCTTTTACGCCCGCTCTCAACGGCACAATCGTTGGACTCGATTTCAATCCGACCGTGGATAGAATCCGTTTGACGACAAATACGGGTCAAAATCTCCGTTTGAATCCCGAAACGGGCGCGGTTGCCGCAACCGACGCCGCGCTCAATCCAAGTACCCCCTCAGTATCGGAGGTCGCTTACACCAATAATTTTGCTGGTACAACCACCACGACGCTGTACGATATTGACGTGACGACCGACAAATTGTACGTCCAAAATCCACCGAACAACGGCACTTTAGTCGAGGTTGGCGACTTAGGCGTCAACGCGGAAGGCGCTGCGGGTTTCGATATTACGGATAACAATTTGGCGTATTCGATTCTAAAAGTCGCTGGAAAATCGCGTCTATACGTGGTCAATTTGGCAACGGGACGGGTTTTAAACGTCGGCAATACCGAAATAAATGCCAATATTATTGGCTTATCGGTACCAACTACGCCCGTCGCTTATGCCGTTGACGCGATGAATAACTTATTGATTTTCAATCCTTTTGACCCAAAACCGATTGCTAAAACCATAACGGGTTTAAGCGCCGATGAAGGCATTTTAGGTTTAGATATGCGTCCCGCGAACGGGCAATTGTACGCTCTCGGCAGCAGCAGCCGTTTATATACCATCAATATGTCGTCGGGCGCGGCGACGGCGGTTGGCACGGCGGCCTTTACGACCGCTTTAACGGGTACGCGTTTCGGTTTTGATTTTAATCCGACCGTTGACAGGATTAGAATTGTGAGCAATACGGGACAAAATCTGCGCGCACATCCCGAAACGGGCGTGATTGCGGCCGTCGATGCAGCGATAAATCCGACGGGTTCGGCGGTCAGTGCCGCGGCTTATACCAATAATTTTGCGGGCGCAACCACGACGACTTTATACGTCATTGATGCCCAAAACAAAGGACTATTCATCCAAAGTCCGCCGAATAATGGCACTTTGACCGCCGTTGGCAGCCCTTTTAGCGCACCTTTTTCGAGCGATAATGGCTTCGACATCAGCAGTAAAGGCAACCGCGCTTTTGTTTTGTTGGACAACGCGGGTGACGTGAGATTGTATGATTTGAACTTAATGACCGCCGCGTTGACCAAAGGCGTCGCGTTTCCAAGACCAAATATTACGGGTTTTACGCTTGGTTTAGGGTTTTGATGAGATGTAAAAAAATATAAATATGCAAAAAAGGGGACCCCTCAGTATTTTGCATAAAAAACGGCACAATTACAACGTTGTCGAGGCTTAAAGGCTTCGACAACGTTTTTTTTATGCAAAATGATTTATATTTGTCGAATTGTTAACTAAAAAAAAACATCCAATGAAAAAAACGAACGTCCATCTCGAGCAAATCCTTACCCAAACGCTCACATTTTCAGGTTTTGTATTAGCCTTAATTCAACTATTGATGAACCGAAGTTTGTGGTTAGATGAGGCTTATTTAGCCTTGAGCATTGTCCATAAAAGTCCCGTTGAACTGTTGCAGCCGCTGTATTATTGCCAAGTAGCGCCCATTTTATTCCTTCAAATGGAGAAATTATGCAGCTCAATATTCGCCAATTCTGAATTCGGCTTACGCTTATTTCCCTTCGTAAATTATTGTCTATCCTTGATTTTGTTCCACAAAATCGTCCATTTGCTTTTCAAAAATATTTATGCACGCCTCTTTGCTTTATCGCTTTTTGTCTTCTGCGGACCGCTGATTTATTACGCCAGCGAAGTCAAACAATACATGAGTGATGTGCTGGTTTTTTTGGCGTTTTATTATTTTACATTGAAAAATTATGAGGACGAAAAAAACAGATATAGAACCTTGACAGCCGTTGGTTTTATCAGTATTTTTCTGTCAAATATTGCCCCAATTGCCCTTTTTACTGAGGGGTCCTATTTTTTATTTATCTACATACGCAATAAAAAACAAATACCTAAACAGTTGATTATTACGTTTTTTATATGGATAATTACTTATTTTGCGTACTATTTTTTATTTGTCTACCATCATCCTGCTCAAAGCATGATGGTTAATTATTGGTCAAGTAACAACGGTTTTATGCCCATAAATCCGTTTGAAAAAAAGCTGTATTCAAGCCTTTTTGAAAGAACGCGGACTTTTTTCACCCTCTTTTTTGGACTCAGCGGACGCATCGTACTACCGATTTTGTTTCTAATCGGCGGCATTTTTTTGATAAAATCCAAGCAAATAAGCCTCGTAATTTTGTTGCTTTTACCGATTACATTGCATTGGTTTCTATCGGCTTTAAGGCTCTATCCGTTCGATGCTCGGCTGATTTTATACGCTTGCCCGCTGCTTATTTTAGTGACCACTTTTGGTTTTGATTGCCTCATTACAACCCTATTTTCCAACTATTCGCTCAAGCGACCGCTTGTTTTCGCCGCTGTTGTGCCGCTACTCATGGCGTATTCTTTTTATGATTTAAAATTTTATACAAAAGGAGAAGAATTAAAGAAATGTTTGAGCTATTTGGAACAAAATAAAGGGATGAATGCGTCAATTTACGTAAGTTATCACGCAAGTCCGCCATTTTTGTACTACCAAAATGTCTTTTTTCCAACCCTCAATAGTCCCTTAATTATTGGGCAATTTGCCGAAACCGATGCCGTATTTGACACCGATTTGAAAAAACTTAAAGGTAAAACATGGTTCCTTTTCAGCGATTGGCTACCGATGGACAAGCGTCATGCGGCTTATTTACTCAATTATTATAAGTCCAAAGATGTTGTTTTGAAAAAAGGTTTTAAGGCAGTCGGTTACACCGTTTATCTGTTGGATATTCCAGAAAATGATCGCTAAGGGTTAGGTAGGTCTTTTTTGTACGGCGGCGAAGCGAGGGAACGGACTTCTTGTTTTTGAAAAAACGGTACGCACCGTATATTTTTGAAAAGAAATTTGTTTTTCTCACAAAGCCTTTTAACTTTATTTAAGATTTATTAGGTCAACCTATTTTGAAAACTCAACCAACGTTTAAAATAATGACAAGCAAACAACAACGAATTGAACAACTTTTGCATGAAAAAACGATTAGAACACAGTCACTTGATTTGACGCTTGAATATGAGGAAGAATTTTCAGAAAAGATAGGCAAAAAAGGACTTGAAGAGTTCCACGGTTTTTGCTTGGATAGAATCATTTACGATGATAAACAAATTGAAAAATTATCAAAAGATTAAAAAGATACATCATGACAAAATACGAAATTTTTAAGAAAAAACATAAAGCGGCTGAAACAGTAGCCGAGCAAAAAAAAATTGCTTAAAGCCTATTTGTTAGGCTTGACTGCTGAAGAATTGAGACAATACTCTATGGACGCACCTGATGTCATTGGAAAAATTTTAGCTTTGGAAGGCGAAAAAGGGCGACAAGAAGCGTAAGACTTTTGCCATCATCAAAGCGCACACCAGCCTTGAAAACGTCGGTTTTCAAGGCTGGTGCCGTTTTATACTGAGGGGTCTTCTTTTGCGCTGCGAAACGCCTATTTCGGCTTTAAAGAAGGGGCGTAAGTGCTTGATTTAAAAGAAATTAGAAAGCATTAAAGCGAGTTGTAGCTAACGCGCGTCCGAGACTCCGTGAATAGTACGTTTAACGATGACTTTATCAAATGTCAAGCCTTGACTTTTATGAATTGTAATTGCCCATGCCAATTTTAAAGGCAATTGAGTATAAGTACCAATAACCGTTTTCTTAATTATATTTTCTTCTCTATCCCAATCGTAAATGGATTTTTCCCAAGTTGCGGCTATAATTTTATGAATACTTCCATCGCTTAATTCCACACTTACGGTATCGTTTGATAAACCTGAAATATTAGCAATTGTCCCATTAGCCCACCGCCGTGAAGCGTCATTTTTTACGAACATAATTTGTGCGCCCTTTTTCAACCTCAATTCTTGTTCAACAGGCAAATCTTTTCCAAAATTTCCCGTTTTTGAACCACTAAAAGTGTATTCCTTGTTTGATAAAGAACTTAGTCTTTGCGTGTTAAAATTTTCTACAATCGCATTAGTTGTTGCTAAAGTGATGGTTAAATCATGCTCTTGGAGTGAATAATTTTGGACACGGCTGTTTAATTTATTAATTTGGGAAGTATTCGCTTTATTGACTCTTACACTATCCAACAACGAAATAAACTCACTTTGAGATTGGCGGTACACTTTTTTTAACTCTATCTTGTAGAACGGAAAGTTGCCAAAAACAGGCGCACTAAAAAAATAGGGCGATTCATACTGAGAATGAAAAATATCGCGCTCATTTTGCGTTACGACAGGCGGCAACTGAAATAAATCGCCGATAAAAAGCAATTGTTTTCCTGCAAAAGGTTGATTTTTATTTATTGTTTCTGTATTTTTTCTTAAAGTGAGGTCAATTACATTCATTAAATCAGCTCTTACCATTGAGATTTCATCAATAATAATCAAGTCTAATTCTCGTATTATTTTACGTTTATCCAAATTCAAACTTGCAATATGCTTATCGTCGGGGGCATAAGGGCGCGATTCAATCTCAAAAAATGAGTGAATAGTTTGACCTTCAACATTGAGCGCAGCAATGCCTGTCGAAGCCAAAACAATACTCTTTTTTGAAGTATTTCTAAGAAAATATCTTAAGAATGAAGATTTTCCCGTTCCCGCTTTGCCTGTAAGAAACAGTGATGTATTAGAGTTATTAAGAATTTTCAGTGCTTCTTGAATTTCAGAGTTATCATCGAAATTTTCACCCACAGAGATTTGATTGACGTATTTATTTAAACTCATTTATGAAAGATATTTAGTTTTGATATTATTACGATATTTGTGCGATATTGTTCTTATATGTTTCAAAATACAAAAATATATTTATGATTTGACAGATAAATACCGCTTGTGCTATATCTTCCCACAAAGCCCTGCCCAACTCAACCCACAAAAGCCAAGCAAACGCGGCTCGTAAGAAATTTATTTCGATACGTATTATCTTTTGCGTCTCTAAACGCCTTTCAATACCCCTCAGTATAAACGTCAAAAGCCTTGAAAACACGTCGTTTTCAAGGCTTTTGAGCATTTATACTGAGGGGTATCTTTTCAAGCAATCACCGAAAACTGTTTTGGCGGATTTATTGGATTGTCCATTTTAAATTGATAGGTTAAATTCGGTTTGAGGATAATTGTTTCTTTTTCAGTTGGGACATCAAAAGCGAACAATTTAATGTTTAACGCTACGGCAATTTGAGTAAGCGTATTAATCTCAAAATTATGTGTGCCACTCAACCATTTAGTAATGACGGAAGGTTTTTTGTGCAACATATCTGCCAATTGTTTTTTTCCGATACCTCTCGCCGTCATAGCGTCCTCAATTTGAGCCGCTAAGAGCATACTTGTTCTTATATAATCGGTGTTAATTGTTTCTTCCAAAGCTAAAAAGGCGTCCAATTCAGGACTGCTGTAAGCTTTATTACTTTCTATTTTTGTTATTTTTTTCATTGCTTTATCTTGTCTAATTTATTAAAATGTAGAGTGTTATAAGTTTATTATGCTATCAATTTATTTTATTCATCATCCATATCTTCTTCAAAATCAATAAATTCCAAATTTTCGAGCAACTCCATGTCATCATCTGATTGTCGTATATCCCTATCTTTTATGGCTTGGGTAAGGGTGTCTGAAATGTATCTCACTATTTTATTTTCATAAGTCAATTTTGGGTCTTCTTGAAAGGCACTAATTGTTTTTGGTTTAAAACCGCCACTGCCAAGTATGAGAATATGTCTGTCAAATCTAAAGCAATAAAGCCTCAATTTGCTATCAGGTCGGTCATAGAGGGCAAAAACGGATTGCCCCGCTTTTCTCTCGGGTTTATCGAAGAATTGTTCTCTTGCACCCGTATCATGGGCAATAGTGAGAATGGTTCTTCTTATTTTCAGTAATTCATCTTTGAAATCTCCAATGTTCTCAACGATAAATTTGTCAAATAAAGTTTTCCCTTCGTTACCTATTATTGCCGAATAAATTGTCGCTTTTCTACCCGACAATTGTTCGATTTTTATGAGTTTGAATTTCACTTTTAATTAAAATTTCGTGCGAATATAAAGGTTTTTTATTGAATTTGTGATATTATTTTAAATAAATTTTACTTTTAAATAAAATAGTAAACGAATTTCTCTTACAACAAAGTAGTTTTTCAAATTAAAAGAGCCCCCTCAGTACAAACGCTCAAAAGCCTTGAAAACACGTCGTTTTCAAGGCTTTTGGGCAATGAACAATTGATATGAACGTTAATAAAGTGCATTTTTTACAGAAAGATTTTCAAGTCAATTCTGTTTTTTCTCTTACTTTTGTCTAAAATTTAGAAACAATGGAAAAATTCCTATTAATCGAAGACATCAAGCAACGCTACCCTGATGAATGGGTTTTGTTGGGTAATCCACGTATCGAGAAGACCGCAATACTTGGTGGTGTGGTTGTGTATCACAGTGCAGACAAACGAGATTTAGTCAAAGGGCGAGATGCTCTTAAAGGCTTTGACTTGTCAACTTGGACTTATACAGGCACATTTCCTAAAAATCGGCGTGTATGGTTGGGCATTTATCGCCGAATTCCTAAAAATGAAAACGAAACATTATGACTAAAACGGTCTCTTTTTTTGAGAAAACGACGAAAGCCTCATTATTATAGATGCTAAAATCAACGACTCCGTCCTACATTTAGCATTTGATACGGGGGCAACCCACACGGTAATTGATTTAACAGCCCTTTTAGTGGCAGGTGTTGAATTACCTAAACAAAAGGAAATGTCCTTATTTGAAACTGCAAGCGGCGTATTAGAAGCACAAATCTTAGATGTGCCAATTATGAGCTTTGCCGATATAATACGTCCAAATTTTACATTGACAACTTACGACTATTTAGCAAATGGTATTTTATCCGACATTGACGGCGTGCTTGGCTTAGATTTTCTTCAAGGATATAAATTTTGCGTTGATACGGTTAAACAAGAATTGTCTTTTACGAAAATTGAATAAATAAACCCCTCAGTATAAA
>JAYUKJ010000337.1:0-4332 GCA_043764555.1 Saprospiraceae bacterium | reverse complement strand
CTTTTTCATCCTGAACGGCCGCCAAAAAATCAGGTTTGGGCGTTGCCGTTAATCCCGAAATCTCGCGCAGCGACGCGTCCAATTCAAACGCAGAATTGGGTGCATTGAGGTCGTAAGGAAAAACCTTAGATATTGATTCTGAACCAGTTATACTTTTTTCAGACGTAGAATCGGACGTATTTTCCGAAGATTTTTTGCTTGGATTGCCGCCACATTGAGCAACTAAAAAAGCGGTCATTAGAATGGTTTTTAGAAACATTGGATTTTTTTTTATTTTATGAAAATAAATATCTTTGAACGTAACGCGAAACGTGGCGCGACTTTAAAGTCGCGTTACTGCAAACATTCCGCAATTAATGATGAATAAGCGGCAAAATAACGTTTTTTTTGTCGCTTTATTGAACGCCTTTTATGCAATTCACATAGAGACGCGATTCATCGCGTCTCGGTGTCGCGCTCTACATCATATACTGCGGTTAGATGTTCGAGCGAGCGAGACGCGATGAATCGCGTCTCTACGTTGAACAAAAATAGGACCCCTCAGTATAAATCATAAAAAATGTCTATTTTACCTCTTAAAATAAGAAAAATGAACTATTTAATCACGGGTGCGGGCAGCGGCATCGGACAAGCGATTGCCGTTGAATTGTCCAAACAAGGGCATACGTGTTTCCTTTTAGGGCGCAATAAAACCAATCTGAAAGCCACTTTGGGACAACTCAAACGCGGCAAACACCAGTTATTTTTGGGTGACATTAAAAGCGCAAAAGACTTGAAAACGCTCGTAAATAAGCATTCCGACTTGATTTTAGACGGCATTATTGCCAATGCAGGCGTTGGTGGTGAAAACAGTTTTGGCGAAAATGACCGTTGGACGGACATCATTTCGACCAATTTGACGGGAACTTATTCGACCGTGCAGTATTTTTTACCCGCGCTGCGCCGTAGCCAAAACCCGTATAAACAAATCGTTATAACATCTTCCGTTTTGGCGCGTTTGGGCGTCGCCAATTATTCAGCTTATTGCGCATCGAAAGCGGGTTTGTTGGGACTGATGCGCTCGTGGGCGGTCGAATATGCACCTGAAAATATCCTGGTGAACGCTATTTGTCCCGGTTGGGTCAACACGGATATGGCGCAAGAAGGCTTGCAAGGCATCGCCGACGGTATCGGCATTCCGAAATCGGCATTTTACGACATCGCGATGCAAAGTGTACCGCTTAAAAAAATGAGTGAGCCGCAGGAAATTGCCGATTTGGTCGCCTATTTATTGAAACAAACGTCGATAACGGGGCAGACAATTGACATCAATGCGGGGTCGGTGATGAATAGTTAATGCATAGAATTAAGCATAAAAAAATCCTAATTTTCTGTCTTAGAAAATTAGGATTTTTTTATTATGACTATTTAAAACGCTGATTATCAAGAAATAAGAGCCAAATTAAAGAAAAGTTTCAATTTTCAACCAACTCACAATCAGTTTGTTGAGCCTTGAAATTTGGAATCTTTTTAGCAATTTAAACGTTTTCTTTTCGTCTTGCCATTTCATCTCTAATGGCCGCTGCTTGCTCATAATCTTCATTTTGCAGAACTTCGGACAACATCCGATTGAGTTCATCAAGACTCAAATGCGTCAAAGAGCCGCGACCTTCCGAACGACCGCCGCTGCGATTGCCGCCGCCGCCGCTGCTTTTGTTCCCACCCGTTCTTGGCGCATCCGCCGCGCGCTCCGACTCCTCTAAGACGACGCCCGCTGCTTCCAAAATAAATTCATACGTATATATAGGACAACTAAAACGCACCGCCATTGCCAACGCGTCGCTTGTGCGGGAATCAATTTCGTAAGGAACACCGTCTTTCAAACAAATCATGCGGGCGTAAAAAACGCCATCCAAAAGGTTTGAAATAACGACTTCTTGCACGTCAACGCCAAAGGTATCGAGCGCATTTTTGAACAAATCGTGGGTCAATGGCCGATTTGGCAGCATTCGCTCCACCGCTACGGCGATGGCTTGCGCTTCAAAACCGCCGATAATGATGGGTAAACGACGGTTGCCGTGCCGCTCACCGAGAACGACAGCGTAGTTATGAGTTTGAGTCATGCTTGGCTGTAAGCCGACTATATCGAGTGCTATTTTACGCATAAAAAATCCGCTTTTCGGAAATTATTGATGTGATATTGTTGTAGTGTGATGGATTAAAACACGCCCTTAGTATTTTTGTTCAAAAAGACCGTAGGAAATTCGTTTTACGCCGTTTAGTTCCGCAAAGTTATTCAAAATTTGGCGAAAAATTATATTTCTTCGCCTTCCGTCTTTAAAAAAGCTGCTTTTTGTAAAGTCGTTTAAAAACGGGGAAAATTGTTTCCTTTATTTTCTTTAATTTTCCTCTAAGTTTGTCGCTCTTTTATCATCTTTTAAATCAATCTAACAATATGAAAATCAAACACTTATTACTGGCTTTCACTTGCTTTTTCTCAGCGCTTTCTGCTCAAAACACAGACGCTGCTTTGCGGGAGAAAGCCGATAAATTGGCGCATCAATTCATGATTGCCGACGGTCACGTGGATTTACCTTACCGCTTGAAAATCCAAAATTTTAGGCTCGAACGTCATTATATTGACAGTTTGGTGATTGCAACGGACGCTAAAACGGGCAATTTTGACTACGTTCGCGCAAAAAAAGGCGGACTTTCTGTTCCGTTTATGTCGATTTACATTCCCGCAAATTTGCAAAAAACGGGACGTGAAAAACGGCTCGCCGACTCCTTAATCGACATGATTCAAGGCTTAATCAAGGCAAATCCTGAAAAATTTGCCGAAGGAAGGACCCCTCAGTATGTCGAGGAAAATTTCAAAAAAGGACTGATTTCGATGCCGATGGGCATGGAAAATGGCGCGCCGATTATCGAATTATCCGACGTTGCGTATTTCTACAAACGCGGCATTCGGTACATCACTTTGACGCACGGAAAAGACAATCATATCTGCGATTCAAGCTACGACACGACCCGAACTTGGGGCGGTCTGAGCCCTTACGGGCGTGAAGTTGTCGCCGAAATGAACCGCGTGGGCGTGATGGTGGACATTTCGCACGTCTCGGATGAGGCATTTTGGGCAGTTATGGATATTACAAAAAAACCATGCATTGCGTCGCATTCGTCGTGTCGTTCTTTTACACCTGAATTTAAACGCAATATGTCAGACTCTATGATTCAACGACTTGGACGCAATAATGGCGTGATCCAAATCAATTTTGGCACGTCATTTTTGGACGAAAAAGCGCGCAAAGACATCGATACGAAGCACAAAGACATGGCGAAAATGTTGGAACAAAAAGGTTTGAAAGAAGACGACAAAGCGGCAAAACCATTTGTTGAAAAATTTCAAATGGACAACCCGATTCTCTTCGCCGATGTTGAAAAAGTGGCCGACCACATCGACCACGTTCGGCAGTTGGTTGGCATTGACCACATCGGGATAGGCTCCGATTTTGACGGCGTTGGCGACACGCTGCCGACGGGTTTGAAGGACGTTTCGCAGTACCCAAATTTGATATTTGTTCTGCTAAAACGCGGTTATTCGGACAGCGATATTGAAAAAATTTGTTATAAAAATGTTTGGCGCGTGTGGAATGAAGTGGAGCGCAAGTAGTTTTTTTTGTTTAACGCATATTTTTTTTTTATTTAACACATAGGCACATAGAACACATAGGTTTTTTTATTATTCAAAAAGAAAATAAAAATCTATGTGTCCTATATGCCTATGTGTTAAATAAAAAATATGTTTTAAGCGCTCTTTTCGGCGCGAAAACTGGTCAAAAAGTCGCGAACTGCCGTGAAAGACACCATTTTATGGTCAAAAAAAGCGACGGCTCCTGTGGCTTCTTCGGGTGTTGCATGAAGGTGATTCAAGATATTTGTCAAATGCATTTTCATGTGTCCACGTTGAATTCCTGTCGTAACTAATGAGCGAACCGCCCCAAAATTTTGCGCTAAACCAACCACCGCTATGACTTGCATCAATTCTGCCGCCGAAGGATTGCCCAAAATTTGCATACTCAATTTTGCCAACGGATGCAACGACGTCAAACCGCCCACCGTTCCGACCGCCAAAGGCATATCTATCCAAAATTTAAATCGTCCATTTTCAATCGAACAATCCGACAAACTCCGATACTGTCCATCGCGCGCCGCAAAAGCATGGGCGCAGGCTTCAATCGCCCGAAAATCATTGGCAGTTGCCAAAACCACAGAGTCAATGCCGTTCATAATGCCTTTGTTGTGCGTCACTGCCCGATACGGGTCGAGCTTCGCAATCCGCACGGCGCGGCG
>JAYUKJ010000336.1:0-1300 GCA_043764555.1 Saprospiraceae bacterium | reverse complement strand
AAATCTTGGTCGCAATAGTGCCAATTCAAGAGACTGAATCGTGGTTGTTAGCAGATAAAGAATTGCTAAAACAAGAAATTGGAACAAATAAAACCGACAACGAATTGGGCATAAATAGACCACCTGAAACCATTGCTAATCCTAAAGAAGTCATTAGTAATGCCATTAGAATTGCAAGAGAAGGTTTAACACAACGCAGAAGACATGATTTAACAATTGCCGACCTATATCTACCAATTGGGCAAAGAATAGAATTGGATAAATTAGAAAATTTATCCTCTTACCAAGACTTTAAAAACAATATTTTAATGGCATTTAGACAACTTAATCTACTTCCGTAAAGTTTGTATATATGCTCGAAAAGCAGTAAGAGCGTGATTCTTACTGCTTTTTTTATGCTTACACTGAGGGGTCTCTTTTCCATTTGCGAAAAGAGACCCCTCAGTATAAATGGCTTTTTCTACCCTAAAAATGGTAAATTCACGCCATTTCAAAAAATAATCACCTTGCTACGAAAAAAAACGTAGCAAAAATTTGGAACTACGAATTCTATCGTAGTACATTTGTTCCAAGCAACGAAAGCAGCTCAAAAAGTTGAAAAAAGCGTCGTTATACTGAGGGGTCCTAAATTTCCCCTTTTTTAAAATATAGACGTACGAAAAAAATCGTAGCAATAAAAATTCATTAACTACTTTGGGGTCTATGTGCCTTTGTGGTGCATTAAAATTAAAATATTAAATGATGGAAGATAACAAACTTAATCTCACGCCGCCGACTGCCGCCGAACTTGAAATTCTGCAAGTCTTGTGGCAAAACGGCGCGCAAACCGTTCGATTTGTCAACGACGAATTGAATAAGCAACGGGAAATTGGTTACACAACCACCTTGAAATTCATGCAAATTATGCTCGACAAAGGCACTTTAACGCGTGAAATCATCGACCGCAGCCATATTTACAGCCCTGCCGTCTCGGAAGAAACAACGCAAGCACAATTGCTCAGAGGCTTCACCGATGCGACTTTTCGCGGCTCATCCGCCTCACTCGTTATGCGTGCTTTGGGCAACGGCTCGGCTTCGGCAGAAGACTTGGCGAGGATTAAAGCAATGATTGCGGAAATGGAGAAAAACGGTTAATTAACGTAACGCGACTTTAAAGTCGCGCTACATTCAAAATTAACGTAACGCGCCTTTAAAGTCGCGCTACATTCAAAATTAACGTAACGCGACTTTAAAGTCGCGCTACATTCAAAATTAACGTAACGCGCCTTTAAAGTCGCGCTACATTCAAAATTAACGTAAC
>JAYUKJ010000335.1:0-1301 GCA_043764555.1 Saprospiraceae bacterium | reverse complement strand
GAAGGTCGCCCCTACGTGTGTATTTGGTAGTCAAGCATTTGTAGGGGCGACCTTCACGGTCGCCCTTCTTCTTCTTCACGGTCGCCCTTCGTTAAGTTGACACACTCGACTTCGAGTCACCCGCTCACTTTAACCATCATTCTCCTTTTTCAAGACACGTACAGCGTTGTTCCATTTTCAAAAACAAGCGCCGTTATTCGACTCTATTGTTTCTTTTTCAAAACCACTTTCTTCTGCGAAAAATCGTAGGCAGTGGTAAAAACGTCCACCATTTTCGGCCATTCTGCTTTGGGTGCGGTTATTTTCTTATATACTTTAGTCGTTTTTACGAGCAGTTTATCGCCTACCAATTGTGCTTCAACTTTGAAACGCATCATGTCGTTGTCCAAATTGGTGTTGAGGTCTTTGAGGTCTTCAATTGTGTAGCCCGTCGGTAGGGTCAATTCAACTTCATAAACAATCGTTTTGGGATAATTAACGTGAATATCCATTTGACGTGGTTTGAGATTGTCCTCATCCAATTTCGGCTGTTTACTCAATATTTTACCAATTTCGAGGGTATAATTGCGCCCTGCTTTGCTAATAAGGTTGTTCAATTTGAATTGTTCATTAAAAATCAAAGCGGAGTCTCGGTCAATAATCCCGGGTTTTATCAACCTGAAAGAATCATACGTATCTACATCATCGTAGTCATCTTTAAGTTCGTTTTGCATGAGTTCTTTGCGTTTGTCCACCAAAAACTTAAAGTCTTCTTCCTCTTTTATGTCCTCTTTTGATTTGCTTTTCTTTTTGCGCTCGGCTTCCCTTTTTACGTATCTCACAGTCGCGACTTCGTCGTAGGTATCATCGTATTCTTTTTCGTAGGTATCTAAAAAATCATAACTCAAAATGGTGTAACCCGTATAATTCGCTTTGAAAATACCCGTCGCCGAAGTTGTCCGTTCCATGGTCAACTTCTCGAGTTGGTCGTCAAAAGCGGCAACCATCTTTGTTTTGAGCGTACTTACTGAGGGGTCAGGCACGGGAATGTTCACCTTGGTTGCCACAATTTTATTTTTGCCGCGCATTTTTTTAGACGGAACAAAAGAGTAGCCTTCCGCACCGTATAAATAAGGGTCGGCATTCACATCTGAGGTTTGATAGCCCGTCATTGGGTACAAATAAATCGGTTGACCCGTCGGATTGGCTACTTTTACTATCCAAGTGATTTCGGCACCGAGCAGTAAATCTTTGATTTTGCCCGTACTGCGGGGCATGACGGCGATGATTTCGTAATCCATATCGGCATCATCCAAACATCT
>JAYUKJ010000334.1:0-1302 GCA_043764555.1 Saprospiraceae bacterium | reverse complement strand
CTTTCGGCAAGCACGGAAAAGGTGACAAATATTTCGGGATCCAATTTTATATTCTCTTCTGGTCCATCAACCACGCGGGAAAAAATTGACAGTAAAATATCAGGTCTTACGTTCAATCTCAAAGGGATTTTGTACACAGATTCGACGTTTCAGGGTTACATTGGATTGGGTTTTGGTGGTCTGAAAACAATCAATAGTATTAACGGCATAACCACGGGCGCGAATACGTCAACGGGAATAAAAGCAGAACTAAAGGTTGAACGCGACATGACTTTTTTTACCGATTTAACGGTTGGTATGCGCTATTTTGTCGCCAAAAACGTTGGTTTTTACGCCGAAATTGGGTCAACTTCCGTCAATAGTTTGAGTGGTGCGGCGGGTCAAGTCGGTGTCATGTATCGCTTTTAGGACCCCTCAGTATAAAACGCCAAAATGTCAAATTTCGACTAAAAAAGCCTTAAAACACGCGTGTTTTAAGGCTTTTTTACGCTTTATACTGAGGGGTCCCTAAAAATTCCAAATGTCAGATTTCAAATTCCAAACGTCCGATTTGGAATCTGAAATTTGAAATCTTTGGAATCTGGAATCTTTGGAATTTGGAATCTGAAATTACTTTTTCCCTTTAATTTTTTGTCCCCGCGTTTGCGGCTTGCCGTATTTCGCTTGCATTTTATCGCGGCGTCTGATTTTATTATTGACCTTTTGGCGTTTCGCCGATTTTTCGTGGAAGGCACCGTTATCTACCTCTTTTTTCGGCAACTTAACGACGGGCGATTTCATGATGATTTGCGGCAATTCTGAGTCAATCAAAACGTCGGAAATCGGCAAATTTTCGGGCAATGGGAGAATCGGAAGCGTGGTATTCATCAATTCTTCAATCAATTTTTGCGATTCTTTTTCTTGCTCCGTAATAAACGTGATGGCGATACCTTTTTTGTCCGCACGACCCGTCCGACCGATGCGGTGCATATAGTTTTCCGCAGTATCGGGCGTATCAATGTTGATAACGTGCGTAACTTCCGAAATATCAATGCCTCGGGCAATCAAATCCGTTGAAACCAACACGCGATACGTGCCTTGGTGAAACAATTTTACCGTATCAAATCGCTTGCTTTGCGCTTTATTGGCGTGAACAACGCCAATTTTATCGGGGAATTCGGGGTCAATTTCTTCATAAATCAAATCCGCTAATTTTTTTGTCGCCGAAAAAACCAACACTTTCGACATCTCGGGATGGTCATGCAACAAGCGTTTCAACAAGTGGATTTTCGTATTGAAATTGGGTACGTAATAAGCCGATTG
>JAYUKJ010000333.1:0-15688 GCA_043764555.1 Saprospiraceae bacterium | reverse complement strand
TGAAAATCATTGATTTTCAAGCCATTTTGACGTCCATACTGAGGGGTCTTTTTTTAAATTACTTAATATCATCCACGACAGCGATGATGCCTTTTGCGACATTGTACCAAGCTTCGTCTTTGTCTGCCCATTGCGTTATGGGTTTTAATTTGGCATTTTCATCGTGCGGTAAGGCTTGAAATTGCCCCAAAATGGTTTCTTTCCACAGGCAATTTCTTAAAATAATGGGAATTACGGCGGTTTTTCCTTTTTCTCTATTCTGCAAAGAAATTTCTAATTCTCTTTCCCAAATGTAGCTTGAACTTAAAAAATCGGCACTAATGAGCATGATAACAATGTCGGCTTTGTGCAAATTATCGGTAATTGCTTTATTCCATTCTTGACCTGGCAGTATCTGGGTATCTGTCCAAATTTCAATTTTTTTAGCGCGTTGCAATGGTACCAAATAGGTCAATAAATCGTCTAAATGCTTCTTATCATTGTGGCTATACGAGAAAAAGACCTTTGGAATCGCGTTATACTGAGGGGGAGCTTTTTCTGTCGCATGGGTCGTTTTATTTTCAGAAGTTGTTGATTGATAAGGATTTACATCGGGCATATCATCCAATAAATTGAGCGCCGCGTAGTTGATTCGATTCGTAATCATCGCGAATTCGCTGCGTTCGATTAGTCCCATATTGTTATCCCGTTTGGCACTCGCCAATTGCGATTTTAGCAAAATAACGTCGTCGCTAAAAGGCATCATTTTGTTGAGCGCGTCGTCTAATTTACCTTTCGAGATGAGTTGGCGGATTTCTTCTTTCATTATGCTTGGTGGTGAATTGATTTCAACTAAAAGATGCGTAAAGGTGTGATTTTTTTTAGAATTATTGTTCAAATGCTTTACCAATTGCTTCGGCAATTTGTGTCCAAGCATCGTCTTTATAATTCCAACTATTTACAGCCTGTAAACGTTGAAATTCATTTTGTGGTAAAAATTGTAACGCCCATAATTCGGGCAATTTAGGCGTTGTTTTGATTAAAACGGGAATAACGCGCTTGGTCGCATCGTCTTTAATTTTTTGTAATGCGGGCATTAACTCATTGTCATAAATGAAATTAGATTTTAAAAAGTGAGCGCTCACCAATAAAACAATCACATCAGCACTGTTTAATTGCGCTTTAATCTCGGCATTCCATTCTGTTCCTGCGTCAATATTGCCATCTGTCCATATTTTAATGCCTTGTTTTCGTTCAATTACGCCCAAGTAAGTGCATAATTCATCGCGTTCTTTAATGTCCGAATGACTGTAAGAAATAAATACTGAGGGGGTTGGTTTTTTCACATTAATGGCTTCTAAAACAACATCAAAAGCGCGAATATTCTGCCTTTTATTGTTCCAAAAAGTCATAATTAAACCTGCATTTGCTTGTTTTTTTAATTCTAAAATGGGTACAAAATCCGTTTTGTTATTGCCCATTGCAACGCTTAATTTGTCTTTAAACTCATCCAAAAAATCGTAAGCAGATAAGACATAATCATAGCCTAAAATGCGGCTCTGAGGGTTCATTGATTTGAATATTTCTCTTAAAATTTCAATTTGTTTTGCCCGTTGATTTCCTTCCGAAGACGCGGCAACGGCAATGGTAATCAAGGCTTCGTTCGTCTCTTTAGTTGTTGTATTTAATTCACCGCGAATGAAGATTCGGGCGTCATTTTGCGTGAATAATATGCCATTTTTCCAAAAAATACGCCCTGAAGAAGCCGTTGCGTACAGATTTAGCAAATGCATCATAGCATTTCGATAATAGAAAATGGGTAGTTTCAACGTTATTTCCTTTTCACCAAAACCCGCCGTTGCAATGCTGAAAATACCACTCACATCGTGTTTTTCGGGTAGATACTGAGGGGTAATAAAATGGGTGTATTCACCCTTACTTGGGAAGGGCAGAATGACGCCAAATTCAATCATTAATCTTTCCAAATCTTGCGCTAATTCAGCATTACCTTTTAGCATTTTAATGGTGTGTGCGGGCGTAAAAGCACCATTGTTTTTTAAGACTATTTCTTCATCCAAAACATCATACATCATAGTGGTAATTAATTGTGGCGCGAAGTAGATTTTTTGACGCAAAATCGCATTGTTTCGGTAATACAAAACAAGTCCTGCATCGTGTAGTGTACCGACGAGGGTTTCGAGTTGCGAACGGGTTAAAGGAATTGTATTAAAATGTTTTATGCACTCTTTTTCAAAGTCTCCAAAATTAATGAAACAGCTGTATTTAACGCTATTTTTCAATGGATTTAAAGTCGTTGTTTTAGGCTGTGACAATTCAATAAACCACTCTCTAATTGTATTTTCAGTTGGCGTTAAAAAGCCTTTTTCAATATTGGATTTTAACGTTTCTAATAACTCTTCTTTGAAAGTCGCCAAACCATATTTGAAGCGACTAATGCCTTTTTTGGCGGGTTTTAGGCTTAAATAATAGTCGAAATCAATTTTATAACGCTGAATTGTTGCTATTTCAACGTTTTGTTTCTGATTATTTTCTTCATCAATATGCGTTTGCACAATCAATAAATCGCTCCGTTTTTTATCATTTATTGGTGCAAAAGCGCGCACTGTATCCAGCCAATAATCGTAATGAAAATGCTCAACTATTTCGTCTTTTTTAAGGCTTTCTTTTGCTTTTTTCCGATTTAATTTTGTTGGTTTTTTATCATAACCATTGGTGTTTTTATTCCATAATAAAACATAAACAGCATTGTTACTAAAGAACAAACGGTGCGTTCCGTGATAGTATTCTTGACCGCCAAAATCCCAAAAACTAACGAATAAATCGCCGATTTTATGGCGTTTTACGATAACACCGTGCGTTGTATTTTCATTATTGTTAAAGCGCCCTCCCCTCAGTATGTTGGCTAAATTTGTCTTTCCAGAAGCACTATTTCCCACTAAAATCAATTTAATTTCGCGGCATGGAATTGTGCGACAATTGGTGTCTTCAACGAAGAAATTCTTAACATCACGTAAAAATTGAAGTGTTGGTAAGCGATTTGCTGGGAAATCTTCAATTGGATTTTCATTAATGCTGATTGAAATATCAACATTAATTGCTTGTAAACCACTTGATTCAATGCCTAATTCCGTATTTAATTTAAGCAATTCGGGACTTAATACATTCTGTCTTTCAAGTTGAATTAATGGCTCAATGAATTGAATTTTATTGTTGCTGATGTTAATTGAATTCAATTTTTTAAGTGCAATTAAGGGCTTAATATCAACGATTTGATTGTTTTCTAAATTGAGAATTTCTAAATTTTCCAATTTTCTCAAAGGCGTAATATCGCTAATTAGATTATTAGAAAGGTTTAATTCTTTTAGGTTAATTAGTGCGTCAAAACCCGTTAAATCGTCAATTTTACTTGATTTTATGGTTAAATTAGTGAGATTTGTTAAGTTTTTGACGAAAGAAATATCGCCTTTTTCAAAAGTTAAAATTAATGACTCAAGGGATTTTAATCCTTCAAAATTTTCAAAACCAATAAGTTCTTGGGCAGAGAGTCTTAGGTTAGTTAATTTCGTAAATCCTTTAAGGTCATAAGCGCCAATAGTCGGTAGATTCGCATCAATATTTAAACTTATTAATTCAGAGAAAAATTCTAAAAATCGAAATGTTGGAATTTTCGTTTTTTCTAAATTTAATTCCAATAACTCTTTATTCTCGATAAGTGTACCAAGCATACCTTCATTGTATATTGGTGAGATGTCCGAAATAGGATTTTTGCTCAAATCGAGGATTTTGAGTTTTTTATTGTTGATTACATATCTCAGTGGTTTTATGTCGGAAATATCATTATTGCTCAAATATAATTCTTTTAAAAATAGAAAATTGCTAATAAATTCAACATCGAATAAACCGCAATTCGCCATGATTAAAATTCTTAAATTTGGTAGAGGTTTAGCGTAAAATTCTGCATAATAATTAGGTATATTTTCTGAATTTGTAGATTCGTCATTGGACTCAATATTGCCTAAATTCAGACTCTTTAGCCAATCAAATTCAAATATTTCCATTGGAATTTCTCTCAATCCGCAATTGCTAAGATTGAGATATGGCAATTGCTTTTCAAGGCATTCACTGATGCGTTGAAGCGCCTTTTCAGAAATATTTCTACCAGCAGCCATATCGTAAATTTTTAAGATTAAAAAACACTAAAAATACTGAGGGGTCTCTAAAACCCGAGTTCGGGAACGAAAATAATTTATAAAGTTTTGGTATTCTAACAATTGCGGCTATTTTTACAAAAAATAAAATTAAATCAAAATGGAATATCAAGAATACATGACGCAACGCTTTGACGTGCAACGGAAATATTACAGCGAGAAAAGCGGTAAATATCAGAAAAATTATCGTGGAATGCGGCTTTTACAAATCATTTTGGCGGCTTCACTGCCGTTTTTGGTTGCCAATATTACTGACCAAACGTATTGGTTGAAAATCGCTTCGGGGGCGGCGGGCGTATTAATTGCCGTGTTAGAAGGCGTACAATCGCTTTATAAATATCAAGATAAAGCCATAGAATACCGCAAAGCATCCGAGTCTATGAAGCATGAACACTGGATGTTTGAGGCAAAATCGGGTGCTTACACGCACACCGAAACGGCGCTAAAAACGTTCGTTGAGCGCGTGGAAGGCATTATTAGCGAAGAAAATAAAAGTTGGGTGACTTTCAGTCAAAAGGAATCGGCAATTAAAACGTCGTGATTTTATTCATCAGTAATTCGTTAATGCACAAAGGGTTTATCTCTTAATTGAGGTAAACCCTTTGTGCATTTTAAGCTGTTTTAAACGACTTTTAAGGTGTTTATAGCTTTTTTATTGAGCGTTAATTCCGAAAATAGGACCCCTCAGTATAAAATGGATTTTACGCCGTTTTTACGTGTAAAATCGTTTTACAGGTTTGCTTAACGTACTTAATTTGCACTTATTTCGTTGGATTCTTTTCCCTCATCGAATGTTATTAATTGAACTAATTTATTATTAAAAATGCGTTTAAAAACTGTATTATTATTGGCTTTCATTGGTGTATTCTCCAATGCTTTTGGGCAAAATAAAGGCGTGACGATTTCGGGAATTGTGAAAGATAAAACGACAAAAACGGCTTTGTCATTTGTCAATATTTTATTGAAAACGGAGAACGACAGCGCCTTCGTGACGGGAACGGTGACGAACGAAGAAGGACGTTTTTCGTTGCCGAATGTCAAAAAAGGAAATTACTATTTAGAGTTGTCTTTTGTCGGTTTTGTTACCAAAAAACAAGCGCTTTTTGTGGGCAGTTTGACGGAGTTTTTGGACTTGACAACCATCGAAATGACCGAAAATGCGACCACTTTGGGTGAAGTTTTGGTGACTGGAAAACAGGACGAAGTGGGCGGGAAAATGGACAAAAAAACCTTTTCGGTTGCCGATAATATCAGTCAAAATGGCGGCTCGGTTTTGCAGGCAATGGCGAATCTGCCGAGCGTTACGGTTCAAGATGGGAAGGTACAATTGCGCGGAAATGACCGCGTTTCGGTGCTTATCGACGGTAAACAGTCGGCATTGACGGGTTTTGGCAATCAAACGGGATTGGACAATATTCCCGCTTCGGCGATTGATAGAATAGAAATTATTAATAATCCGTCCGCCAAATACGACGCGAATGGCAACGCGGGTATTATCAATATTATCTACAAAAAAAATAAGCAAGAAGGCTTCAACGGGAAGGCGAGTTTCACGCAAGGTTTTGGGGCTTTGGGTATCAAAAAAAGCAACCTGCCCGACATTCGACCGCAGTATCAATTTACGCCAAAAATCAACCCTTCTTTGTCGCTCAATTACCAAAAAAACAAGGTCAATGTGTTCTTTCAAGGTGATTATTTATTCGCGCCAACGCTCAATAAAAATGAGTTTGTTACACGGACTTACACCGATGGTACGGTTATCAATCAGCAAACAAAACGGAATCGAAATACGACTTTTATTATGACAAAAGCGGGCGTTGATTACCGCATAAATGACCAAAATACACTCACGATTTCGGGCTTGTTTGGCACCGAAAAAATCATAGACCGAGGCGACCAACCTTTTTTCAACGCTGATTTGTCGAAACGTTTGCGCCTTTGGCAATTTTTGGAAGATGAATTAAAAACGACCGTTGTGGCGTCGGCGGCGTACCAACATAAATTCAAAGAAGCGGGACATTTGCTGAATATTGGTTTTAATTACACGTTTCATCGGGAGGATGAAAAGTATTTTTTTGACAATATTTTGCCCACTTTTTCGGGAAAAGATGCCTTTAAATTGCTATCAGACGAACACGTCGCAGATTTCAATTTGGATTACATAAAGCCCTTAAAATACGGTCGAATTGAGTCGGGTTTTAAGTTTCGTAAGCGCAATATTCCCACAAATATGCAGTTTATTCGTGGTTTGAACTCCCCTTTAGACGCGAATGCGGGCGGTTGGGCAATTTATCGAGAAATCATTCCTGCGGCGTACGGCAACTATGTTTTTGAAAATAAAAAAGTGGAAGTCGAGATTGGTTTGCGGTTTGAGTACGTCGGTCTGAATTACGACGTGAATCCCGACCACAACACCTATAAAAGTGATGGCTACAACTATACACAGCCTTTTCCGACGGTGCGTTTGGCGTATAAAATAAACGACGACAATAAAATTTCGGTATTTTTTAATCGCCGCGTTGACCGTCCGAATGAAGTGGATATTCGCATTTTTCCTAAGTATGACGATGCCGAAATCATCAAAGTGGGCAATCCCGCTTTGCGTCCGCAATTCACAAATTCGGTGGAATTGGGCTACAAAACGGGTTGGAAAGGCGGTTATTTCTACACGGCGGCGTATCATCGGGCGGCAGAAGGCACGATTACGCGCATTTCGAGCAGCGTTGCGGGGAGCAATTTGATTTATGCCATTTTCCAAAACGCGGATAAAAGCTACAATACGGGTTTAGAGGTAGTGTTGTCTCAGGAGCTTGCGAAATGGTATTCGTTCAATGTGAATGCGAATGTTTATCAAAATCAAATCAATGCGTTTGCGGTGAATAATAAATATCCGACGCCGAATACATTTACGGCAACCGAGCAAAAATTGACATCGGGTACGTTTAAGTGGAACAACGTTTTACACCTCCAAAAACAATTAGATGCCCAAATTTCGATGGTGTATTTAGCACCCGATATTATTCCGCAAGGTAAAATTGGCGCCCGTTTTTCAATGGACATGGGCATCAAAAAAACGATTCAAAAAGGCAAAGGAGAACTGTTTTTAAACGCAACCGATTTGCTCAATACGATGGTCGTAGAAAAAGACATTCAAGGAAAAGATTTTAGTTATACGAGTCGAGATTATTACGAAACGCAAGTTGTTAGGGTAGGGTACAGCTCTAAATTTTAAGTAACATATTATATTCGTGTGTTCCAGTAATGCGCTAATATCTTCAAAAGGACTAATCTCTTGATTGAGGTAAGTCCTTCTATGTGTTATCTAAGGCTATAGAACGGGTGTGGAAAACTTTATAAACAAAAAGTGCCAAATAAAATTTGTCACACGTTCGTAATTTTCTACATTTGCGGCACAGAAAGTAACTTTTAGGGACCCCTCAGTATAAAGCGTCAAAAACGCGTTTTTTTAACCCAATAATGTTCTGTTCGTATTGTCAAATTAAGGTTGAAACAAAATTAAATTCTAATTTAGATATTTTCTAAATGAACTTAACTGTTCCTTAACTATTTGGAGAAATGCGATGCGTGACTACTTTTGCGTCATTAAAATTTGACACTTGATATATTTCAAGCAATTAATTAGAGATTTACAAAATAAAACATTTATAGGTCATGAGTCATAAATCATTGGCAATCAGATTTTTACAAGTTCTATTCCTTCTTGTGTTTACCTTCAAATTGTCGGCAGCAGACGCAAATGCGGGTAAAACTCTCTTCGTAAACAATTGTGCTTCTTGCCACGCAAAGAGCATGAAAGACAAGTTGACGGGTCCCGCACTCGCGGGCGTTCGCGAACGTTGGGGTAATGATGCAGAATTGTATGCGTGGATTCGGAATTCTCAAGCATCAATCGCAGCGGGTGTTCCGCGCGCAGTTCAAATTTGGAGTGAATACAAGCCAGTTGTTATGTCAAATTTCGGCGGTTTGAAAGATGAGGAAATTGACAACTTAATGGCTTACATTGAAGGTGTTGCTTCAGGTAAAATTGGTGGTGCCGTAAAAGTATCAGCAGCCGCGTCTAAAGGAGGCACGGAAGAAGAAGGCGGTAATGTTATATTATATGGTGTAGCTTTCTCACTTCTTGCAGCATTGGCTTTGATATTGTCGCGCATAATGAGCAATTTGAATCGCACAGTTGCAGAGCGCGCGGGTCAAACTTATGTAGAGCGTTCTTGGACAGATGCTTTGACAAGTAAGGGTGTTAAAGGCTTTGCAATTTTCGCATTGATTGTTTTAGGAGGTTTCACAACCGTCAATAACGCTATATCGCTTGGTCGCCAACAAAACTACGCACCCGACCAACCGATTAAATTCTCTCACAAAACCCACGCGGGTTTGAACAAGATTGATTGTCAATATTGCCACGACGGCGCTCGTCGCTCAAAGCACAGTAATATTCCTGCCACCAATACGTGTATGAATTGCCACAAGGCAATCAAAGTGGGTTCGCAATACAAAACGGCTGAATTGACCAAGATTTATGTATCAGCTGGTTGGGATCCGACTACGGATAAGTACATCGATGGTTATGACAATATGAGCCAAGATGAAGTTTCTTCGGTTTACAAAAAATGGATTGCATCAAAATATCGTGAAGAGCGTAAAATTGACACAACGGCTAAAGTTGGTTCAGATGAGCGTTTGTTCGTAGATGACCAATGGGCTTCGATCGCGGCATCATTGACAAATGAGCAAAAAGATAAAGTGCAAGGACCAATCCAGTGGAAGAAAATTCACAATTTGGCTGACCACGTTTATTTCAATCACGCACAGCACGTGACAGTGGGTAAAGTGGAATGCGCATCTTGCCACGGAACAGTTGAGAAAATGGAAGTGTTGAAACAACACGCTCCTTTATCAATGGGTTGGTGTATCAATTGCCACCGTCAAACAGAAGTGAAATTTGCTTCAAATGACTTTTATAAATCATACGAAATCTATCATGAGCAAATCAAGAAAGGTACGCGTGAAAAAGTAACGGTTGAGGATATTGGTGGTTTGGAATGTCAAAAGTGTCACTATTAATTTAGTTTGAAGTTTGAACGCTAAAGTTTGAGGGCGAGATACGACTTACCCTTGAAGATTCAAATTTAATAAGACAATTGTTAAATTTTAGCCTCTTATACTGAGGGGTCTCTTTTTTGGAAAATAATTATTGAAAATAGAATAGATTCGATTGAATCATTTCCTAATTTGTAATTTAAAATGGATTTTAAGAACCAAGAAATTTGGGTTGGTGTTGAAGACTTATCGAACGATAGCAAATTCATTGAATTGGCAATCGCACATCAAGAATTCCCCGACACATTGACAGAAGCTGTTGGGCAAGACGGTGAAGGCTTTACGGCAAATCGTCGTGACTTCTTGAAGTATTTAGGCTTCGGCGTTGGTGCTGCCACGGTTGCGGCGAGTTGTGAGATTCCGATGAAACGGGTTATTCCTTACGTCGTTAAGCCAGACACAATTGTTCCCGGTGTTGCCAACTACTACGCATCTTCATTCGTGAAAGGTGGCGATTATGCGTCAATCTTGGTAAAAACCCGCGAAGGTCGTCCAATCAAAATTGAAAGCAACTCGATGTCCACAATTACGGGCGGCGGTACAAGTGCGCGCGTTCAAGCGGCAATTTTGGATTTGTACGATTTGAACCGTATTCAAGGTCCGGGTAAAGTTGTTGATGGAAAGGTTGACTTGTTGAAAAACGGTTGGGCAGAACTTGACAACATCGTGAAAGGTAAAATTACTGAGGGGTCTCAAATTCGCATCGTCTCGAATACTATTTTGAGTCCGATGATGAATCAGGCAATTGCCGACTTCGCAGCAAAATATAAAGGCACTAAAACGGTGGTTTATGATGCAGTTTCTGCAACTGCCTTGTTGAAAGCCAACGAAAAATGTTTCGGTATTTATGCCGTCCCAGATTATAAATTTGATGAGGCGGATGTTATCGTTTCTTTCAATGCTGACTTCTTAGGCACTTGGATTTCTCCAGTAGAATACGCGGCAAAATACGCTAAAAAACGCCGAGTTGACGCATCAAAGCCGTCAATGAGTCGCCACATTCAAGTAGAAAGCCATATGTCTTTGTCGGGTTCAAACGCTGACAATCGTATTTTGGTTAAGCCATCGGAACAAGGTGTTGCGATTGCTGCTTTGTATAATGCAGTTGCTGCCGCAACAGGTGGACAACCAATTGCTGTTAATGGAAAATTAAACGACCGTGCAGCAAAATCTTTGCAAAAAGTGGCTGCTGAACTGGTTGCACACAAAAGTAAATCATTGGTTATCAGTGGCTCAAATAACATTAGCGAGCAAATTTTAGTCAATGCGATTAACGCACAATTGGGTAACTACGATGCAACTATTGACTTCGGAAATGCCAATTTGATGCGTCAAGGCGACGATGCTGCGGTTCAAGGTTTGGTTTCAGAGATGGAAAGCGGTCAAATCGGTGCAGTGATTGTTGTTGGTGGTGCAAACCCTGTTTTTGAATTGCCGAACGGCGACAAGTTCGCGGCCGCTTTGAAAAAAGTGGGTTTGTCCCTTTCTACAAACCAATTGGTGGACGAAACAACGGCTGCCTGCCAATACTCGGCACCAACCCACAACTTCTTAGAAAGCTGGGGCGACGCGCACCCTAAATTGGGTCAATACAGCTTAGTTCAACCAACTATTTCTCCTATCTTCGATACACGTCAATCGGAAGCAAGTTTGCTTTCGTGGACAGGTAGTGCAGCATTGGATATGCACGATTATTTGAAGGCGACTTGGCAGAAAAATTTGTTCCCAAAACAAAGAGAATATACAAGTTTTCAAGGTTTCTGGGATGCAACATTGCACGATGGTGTGTTCGCAACAACTGAATCTCAGGCAAAGCAATTTGGTTTTGGTGGCAACGTAGCGGAAGCTGCGGCAGGCATCACTCAGCCAAAAACGGGTAGTGATTTAGAAATTTCGTTCTTTGAAACGGTTAACATCGGCAATGGTCAATACGCTTCCAACCCTTGGTTGCAAGAAATGCCAGACCCAGTTACACGTACAGTTTGGGCAAACACGTTGGCAGTTCCTGTTGACTTCGTAAATGAAAAAAAGTTCCAATCGCTCAATGGTTTGGAAGACGGCGATATTGTTGACGTAACCGTCAACGGTAAAGTATATAGATGTGTGGCAGTTTGTCAGTTCGGGCAAATGGCTGGTACTGTTTCAATCGCTCTCGGCTACGGTCGGACGCAAGCGGGAACGTGCAGTAACTTTGGTACGAATGTGAATCCTGCAATTCCAGTTGTGAACGGTATGACGCAGTATTTTTCTACGGCAACTGTTAGCAACAAAGTTGGACACGATGACGACCACGCTTGTGTGCAACATCACCACACAATGGGTGTCAAGAAAGAAGGTACTGACTACAACGCGGACGAAAAAGTATTGGCTTTCCAAGGTTCATTGGTTGACCGTACAATTATTCGTCAAGGAAAATTGAGCAGTTTGAAAACCTTGACTGACCGTATCGAAGAAGAGAAAAAAGAGTTTGCACACCTCAATGCTCAAACATTGTATCGCGGTCACCAAGACCGTTATATGAGTGGTTTGCACTGGGCAATGCACGTGGATTTGAACGCTTGTATTGGTTGCGGTGCTTGTACTGTGGCTTGTATGGCTGAAAACAATGTGCCTGTCGTTGGTCGTGTGGAAGTAAAACGCCACCACGAAATGTCTTGGATTCACATCAGCCGTTTCTACTACGGAGACGTTGAAAATCCCAACGTTGTTTACCAACCGATGATGTGCCAACATTGCGATAATGCGCCTTGCGAGAACGTTTGTCCCGTTAATGCGACGAATCACTCGTCAGAAGGTCTGAATCAAATGACGTATAACCGTTGCATTGGTACCCGTTATTGCGCCAACAACTGCCCTTATAAAGTGCGTCGTTTCAACTGGCAAGATTATACCACAGCAGATATTTTCCCAATGAATGAGCGTACATTGACGGGTTCGACACTTGGTTTTTCTTCGGAAATGCCTTACGGTGCGGACAACTTGACACGTATGGTTTTGAATCCTGATGTCACCGTTCGTACTCGTGGTGTCATTGAAAAATGCTCATTCTGCGTCCAACGGATTCAAGAAGGTAAGTTGACGGCTAAGAAAGAAACACGCCAATTGGTTGACGGTGACGTGAAAACAGCTTGCCAAACTTCTTGCCCAACTGGAGCGATCACTTTTGGTAACAAAAACGATAAAAATAGTGAAGTCTCTAAATTGATGGTTTCTGAATTGAATTATCGCGTGTTGGAAGAAGTAAACACGGCAGCAAACGTTGTTTATTCGGCAAAAGTTATCAATAAGATTGATGCTTAATTGAAAAAGAGGGACCCCTCAGTATTCTAAGGTTTTGTGATTGATTTTTAAGAATTATTACATAAATACCTTTAAAATAGATTGAATAGAAAGATTAAAGTTCATAAACGGTTTAATTAGTGATAGCTAAATCGTTAATATCAACAATAGCAATGAGTGAAATTGTATCTCGACAAAGAGAAGCGCTAATTCTTGGTAACAAGACTTATCACCAAATCACGGAAGACATTTGTCGCCCTGCCGAAGCAGCTCCCTCGAAAGAGTGGATTATAGGCTTCATCGTGGCGGTATCAGCCTTAGGCTTGTATCTTTTCTCTGTTCTCTGGACAGTCTGGAATGGCATTGGTTCTTGGGACTTAAACCGTACTATCGGTTGGGGTTGGGACATTACCAACTTCGTTTGGTGGGTCGGTATCGGTCACGCAGGTACGCTAATTTCGGCGATTTTGTTGTTGTTCCGTCAAAAATGGCGGATGGGTGTAAACCGTGCAGCAGAAGCTATGACGATTTTCGCGGTTATTTGCGCTGGTCAGTTCCCAATTATTCACATGGGTCGCGTTTGGATGGCGATTTTCATTTTCCCTTATCCAAACTCACGCGGACCATTGTGGCCAAACTTTAACTCGCCACTTTTTTGGGACGTATTTGCGATTTCGACGTATTTCACCGTTTCGTTATTGTTTTGGTACACAGGTCTTGTGCCTGACTTTGCAACAGTTCGTGACCGTGCAACAGGTTGGAGACGCGGTTTGTACAACAGTCTTGCACTCGGCTGGACAGGTTCTGCAAAGCACTGGCAACGTTGGGAATCATTGTCATTGGTTCTCGCAGGTTTGTCAACGCCACTCGTATTGTCAGTACACACGATTGTAAGTTTTGACTTTGCTACTTCGGTTATTCCAGGATGGCATACAACAATTTTCCCTCCTTACTTCGTGGCGGGTGCGGTCTTCTCGGGCTTCGCGATGGTATTAACGTTGATGTTAATCGTTCGTAAGTTGTTAAAATTGGAAGATTATATTACAGTGACGCATATTGAAAGTATGAACAAGGTTATCTTGTTGACGGGTTCAATCGTTGGTGTTGCTTACTTGACAGAGTTGTTTATCTCTTGGTATTCAGGCTATTTGTACGAGCAATTCGCCTTTTACAACCGTGTATTCGGTGTTTATTGGTGGTCATATTTCGGTATGATGCTTTGTAATGTTGTCTCTCCACAATTATTTTGGAGTAAAAAGCTACGCACGGATTTATGGGTGACATTCTTTATGTCAATCTTCATTAATATCGGTATGTGGTTCGAGCGTTTTGTAATTATTGCGACAACATTAGCGCGTGATTATGACCCCGCTAACTGGTCTTACTATTCACCAACTTGGGTAGAAATTGGTTTATTCGTCGGTTCTTTAGGTTTGTTCTTTACTTGCTTTTTGATTTTCACACGGGTTGCTCCAGTAGTTGCCATTGCGGAAACAAAATCAATATTGAAATCAATGGGTAATCAATACATCCATCACAATACAGTTGCTGACCATGCGCTTCATCACGCACATGACGAAGTTGAAGAACACGGACATGGCGCACACCATTAAGGGATATGCGATGTACGAAATTCACGTGTCCTAAATAGTTGAACTTAGGTTTTGCAAAATTTCAAGCCAAAATCTAATGTCATATAGAGGGGGGGAAAAGTAAATAATCAGATAATTTGAATTTTTAAATATTTCAATAAAATGAAATTTTATAATAAAGAAATCCTTTTTGGATTATTCAATGACGAAACGGAATTGCTTTCGGCAATCAAAAAAGCGAACAAAGATCATCTTGACATCTTTGACGTGTACACGCCTTTTCCCGTTCACGGACTCGACCCACTTTTGGGTTTGTCGGAATCACGCTTGCACCAAGCGGGTTTCGTGTACGGTATGACGGGTACATTGACCGCATTTTTGTTCATGTCTTGGGCATTTTTGAAGGACTGGCCCATCATTTTTGGTAACAAACCTTACTGGCCCGTGCCTTCTTTCATTCCAGTTACGTTTGAGTTGACCGTACTTTTTGCGGCGATTGGTATGGTCGTTACTTTTTACACCATTTGCGGCATGGGCTTCGGCGTATCAAATCCAACATTGCACGATCGCATTACAGATGATAAATTTTGCATAGCTTTCGATGTAACGGGTGCAAGTTCAGCAGAGGTTTCAAAATACAAAGCGTTTCTAAACGGCAATGGTGTGGACGAAATTGGTCAAAAATTAATCTAATTTTAGATTGATAAAGGACCCCTCAGTACAAATGTCTTTTTGATTGGTTTTAGGTTGTTTTTACAGAAAATAACTAACTGTCAATTGCCAACAATCAATAAAAATTATTGAATTAAAGATGAATAATAAGATAATTAGCGGATTTTTCGCGGCTACATTAGCATTGGTTTCGTTTGAAGCTTGTTCTCCAGCGAAAGGAAATAGTACAGGTCATGAATATATGCCCGATATGGCGCACTCGATTGCGTACGAAGCAAGTACAACAGACGAATATTCGTTGCACACTTGGAACGACAAAAGTGTTCGTACCGTTCAGCAATTGTGGGGAACACCGCGTTTGCCGATTAATGGTACGGTGCCTCGTGGTTCGGTGGGTTTGGCTGCACACGGATTTGACGCTGATTATGCAGCTATCATGCAAGGTAGTGGTAGAGGTATTTCAACGCCAGTTAATGGCAATGTGCCTTATTACTATGCTGATACTGAGCCAGAACGCACACGTGCAGAAAAAGAAATAGTGATGAATCCATTGCCTATCACAAAGGCGGGTTTAGCTAAAGGTAAGGAATTATGGATTACATATTGCGGTATTTGCCACGGCGAAAAGTGCGCTGGTAATGGCTACTTGGTGAGTGAAGACAATCCTAATGCTAAATATCCAGCACAGCCAGCCAATTTGTTGTTAGACACATTTGCTAATGGTAATAACGGACGCCTTTATCACGCAATTATGTATGGTAAAAATGTTATGGGTAACTACGCCGACAAATTGAGTTATCAAGAACGCTGGGAAGT
>JAYUKJ010000332.1:0-1305 GCA_043764555.1 Saprospiraceae bacterium | reverse complement strand
CGTCTTTGATTTTCACGCGCTGCGTAAAGGTCGCTGCTTGCTCAAAATCTACGACGGTTATGTTGTCAAAAACGGGTTCTTTGTGCGTGCGTTTGTGCGCGCTTTCTTCTTTTATTTTGCCGACTATTGCTAAATTTGGATTTTTGGTAAACGTAAAAACCGTTGGAATCGGTCCCAAATCCGCCACTTTCATCGAAGGTGCGTAGATGTGCCAACCCTTTTCAATCGTTGTTTTAAAAATCAAATCAAACTCAGTTTCCGAAATTTTCTTCGATTCAAACGCCCATTTTACGGGACTTTTCATGCCATTATTCGCCCCATTGTTTGGGATATTACTCGGTGGCGGCGTGAGACTTTTGCCGCTCGGCGACACGCCAACTTGTTGATTTTGAGCGGGTTGCGAAGAAATTGTGCTTGGATACTGAGGGGTCCCATTCGGTGAAACGGGTACGGACGCGCCACCATTTCCTGCGGCATTAGTGCTGCCAGCAACACCGATTTTATAGATAAAATCTTCGTCCATAGGCGGCAAACACTTTTCGTCGTCGCAGGTTTGAAAATTCACTTTGCCTTTGACTTCCGTCAAACTTGTTGTTTTGACGCGCTGAATAAACTTCACTTCGTCGCTAAACTTGGTGATGTTCATGTCAAAAATCTTATCAAAACCCGATTTTTTATGGTCGCTCACTTCTTCGGTCTTCCCGATGAGTTGAAATTGAGCATTTTTTTCAAACGTTACGCTTGTTGGCACGGGTCCGTCGTTGCCAATAAATTGAGAATAGGTGTACCAACCTTTGTCAATTTTGGCGGTCGCCACAAGGTCGTATTCAGAATCGCTAATTTTTTTAGCCTCGAATGACCATTTGATGGGGTTGAGAATTTGTGCCGATAAAGTATTGCTAACGAAAGCATTACAAATACAAATAATAAAAATGAGTTTCTTCATGACTAAATTGGTTGATGAGAAAAAATTAAATGTTCAAGGATGTTAATTTAAAATTCCAGATTCCAAATTTCAAACAGTAAAATTTGGAATTTGGAATCTGAAATTTGGAATCTGAAATTTGGAATCTGAAATTATACAAATCGTTTATGCCAACTCGATGCCAAAGGTTTGAGCCACGCTGTCCGCAAGTCGCTGACGTTATTAACGAGGTTGTCGAATACCAAAGTGTCTCCCGAAATGGACCCCTCAGTATAAAGCCGTTTAAAATCACTTGAAGCCGCCGTTTGGACTTTTTCGTTGTTCAAAAACGTAAATGTCAAGCGGTCAAAGAGTGAAACGTCGTATTGCGCCGCAAGTTC
>JAYUKJ010000331.1:0-15765 GCA_043764555.1 Saprospiraceae bacterium | reverse complement strand
AATAAATAGAAAATTTGAAATGACGCCTTTGCATATTTTAATAAAACAGAAATATCAAACAGAGTAAACAATTACCTTGAATCATTAAAAAGATACATTTTTAATTTAGAATAATGGATTTACAACCGAAAGACTTGTACGAAAAGTTAGAATTCGACAAAGTCATTGCCTTATTGGAGCGCGAATGTTCGGGCGAATTGGGGCAGCAATATTTTGAAAATTTGCGCCCTTCGATTCGATTGAGTGAGATTGAGCAGCAACTAAAAGAGGTCAAAGAGTTAAAAACAGCGATAGAAAAAAACGATAAATTTCCGTTTGCCGCCTATTATCCGATTGATGAAGATGTGAAATATTTGCACATTGAAGGCTATGTTTTGTCGGTTGAAAGTTTGCAACGCATCAACGCCATTATGTTGATAATCAGAGACTTAAATCGTTTTTTTGCGCCCGTCAAACAAGCCATTTATCCGCATTTATTTGCGATAATCAAAGACATCAAACTCGACGAAACGCTCTCCAAAGACATCAGCCGCGTCATTGATGACGAAGGCAATATTCGCCCTGACGCCTCGCCCGAACTCACCCGTTTGCGCCGTATGCAACAGTCGAAACTCCGCGAAATTGAAGGTGTTTATCGGCGTTTGCTCGGCGAATTTCGGCAAAAAGGTTGGCTTACCGACAGTGCGGAAACGCTCAGAAATGGTCGCCGCGTGTTGTCGGTTCCGTCCGAACACAAACGCAAAATTCGCGGTATCATTCACGATGAATCGGCAACTGGAAAGACCGCTTTTATTGAACCCGAAGCGGCGATTGAAGTCAACAACGATTTGTTCGATTTGGAGCAAGAAGAAAAGCAAGAAGTCTATCGCATACTGAGGGGTCTATCTGAAAAAATGCGCCCGTTTGCCGCCGATTTTCCCGGTTTTCAAGCAGTGGTTGTGCGCTATGATGTTGTGTATGCGAAAGCCCGCATTGCTTTTAAAATGAAGGCAACTATGCCGCAATTGATAAACGCGCCGACCTTTGGTATTAAAAAAGGTCGCCATCCGTTGCTCTATTTGAAGAACAAAGCTGCAGGTCGCGAGACGATTCCTTTCACGCTGGATTTATACAAAGACAACCGCATTTTATTGGTCTCTGGGCCCAACGCGGGCGGTAAATCTATCTTGATGAAATCGGTTGGTTTGCTGCAATTGATGTTGCAATGTGGTTTACTCGTTCCCGTGAATGAAGCGAGCGAAATGGGCATTTTTGAGCGCATTTTCGCGCATATTGGCGATGCTCAAAGCCTCGAAGACGACCTTTCGACGTACAGTTCGCACCTCCAAAATATGAAATATTTTTTGGATAAAGCAAACGAACAAACCTTGATTTTGATTGACGAATTTGGTTCTGGTACCGACCCCAAAATGGGCGGTGCAATTGCCGAAGCCGTGCTGAAAGGTTTGAACGAACGCAAGATTTTCGGCTTGGTGACGACGCATTATGGCAACTTGAAAATGTTTGCCTATCGCACCGAAGGCATCGTCAACGGCTGCATGAATTTCGACAGCGAGAACCTCAAACCGACGTATCAATTGACCGTTGGGCGTCCCGGTTCGTCTTACGCTTTTGAGATTGCGACGAGCGTTGGTTTGAACCGCGATGTGTTGAAATATGCTAAAAAACGCATCGGTGAAAACGAACAAGCCGTGGATGAATTGCTCGTTGATTTGCAACGCGAAAAGCAGGAATACGACGAAAAACTGAAAGAAATCGGCGAAAAACAAGGCTTGTTGGAGCGCTTGATTAAGCAATACGACGACCAAGTAAAAGACATCGAATTCCGTCGAAAAAAGATGAAATTGGATGCCAAAGAATTGGAATTGCAGAAAAATTCGCAGACCAATCAAGAGCTAAAAGTCTTGTTGAAAGAGCTAAAACAGGAGAAAAACGTCGAAAAAGCGCAACAAATTGTTCAAGAAGTGCGGATTCAGCAAAACCGTTTGTCGGCAGAATTCAACACCTTGAGCGAGGATGTTTACACGGCAATTCCCGCGCTTGAAAAGCCGATTTTGGTTGGTTCGACGGTCAAAATGCGCGCAGGCTCGGCAACGGGCATTGTGGAATCAATGGACAAAAAAGACGCCGTTTTACGCATGGGCGAGATGCGCGTGACCGTAAAATTGCGGGCATTGATTGCCGTCGGCGAACAACTTGACATCAAACGCACGCCGTCTGTAAATACCGACGCGATTAGCCGTTCAGCGACCTTCGATGGCAAAGTGGATTTGCGCGGAATGTCGATGCTTGACGCCGACAAAGCCTTGGAAGAATTCATGGACAGAGCCGTCGTTTCGAGTGCCAACAGCGTGCATATTGTCCACGGAAAAGGCAATGGCGTTTTGCGAAAAGTGGTGAAAAATAAGTTGCGCGAATACAAACAGGTTAGAAAATTCTTTCATCCTGAACACAATGAAGGCGGCGATGGGGCGACGGTGGTGGAGTTTTGAAAGTTGTGAGCTTTTAGGGACCCCTCAGTATAAAGTCCAAAAAATTGCCTTTTATTCGTTAAAATCAAGAAAAAAAATGTACTTTTGCAAAGAAATGAATCAACTACCAATAGTTCTTCTCAAAAAATATTAAAATGAAACGTTATTCAAGAACACTGTCAAGCGGTGCAAACAATACGGTCATCGCCTTGTCTGAAACCGAAGCCGGAAAATTGTATTTTGATGATACCCGTTCTGAAATTGGTTCGGAAGCTGAAAAAATGCAATTTGCTAACTCGATAAATGGCTTAGTCGCCAAATTCATTCGATTTGATGAATACGACGATTCCGCAATGTTAGTAATGGAACGATTAGGTCCATTGGACTACCGTTTTTTTGAAGTCAGCAAACGTGAACTCATTTTTGATGTATTTGAAGATGAACTAAGGCAACTCCACAAAGCAGGTTTTGTGCATCGGGATTTGCGGCGTCCCTCAAATGTGGGTGGTATGCTTTTCGATAATGTTTTTTTGACAACTTCCGGGATTAGACTCATTGATGTAGGTATTTCAGTGATGAAATCCAAAGTTAGTGAGCGACTATTTAGTCGTTTCGTAGAAGAAGAATTGACAGAATTAGAGGTTTTTAGAAAACATTTCCTATCAAGATAGCCTACAATATATCCTAAAAAAGCCGCGTTTCGACTCCGAAACGCGGCTTTTTTAGGATATATACTGAGGGGTCCCTTTTTTCATCATCAATGAGAATTTCGGATGCCAAAATGAAAAGGGAGAAATAAGATTTGCTGTTTTCAAAGTACGGCGTATTTTTGTAGAAATAATTTAGAAAAAAAATGGCAAAAAGTAAATCCATCAAAGTACCCGAAGACGTACAAGCAGCCGTGATACAACGGGTTCAAGTCTTCAATAAAGCGCAGGTATAAACGCTCAAAAGCCTTAAAAACACGTCGTTTTTAAGGCTTTTGAGCGTTTTATGCTGATAAGTCCAATGGTTTTCACTTTGACTCTTCCACGCCTCCACAAAACAAGCCTCGTAAAACAACTGTTTTACGAGGCTTGTTTAATTATTTCCAACGTATTGAATAAGTGGATTAAATGCCTATTTAATTTACTTATTTAGCCGCTACTTCTTTTTCCAGTTCTTCAAAAAATTGCTTCGACAACATATTCGCCACAGGCGTAACCACGCGACCGCCCATAACAGCAAGTGTGCCTGACAACTTCACATCGCCATTAAAACTGACTTGTGTTTGAGTCGGAGAAACAGCGACAAGTTTCATCGCCATGACGGCACTGGCATTGCCAATTTTGCTGTTTTGTTGAACCGACAAATTAAAACTTTCGGGTTCTACGCGCTCAGAAACTTTCAAATTGCCCGTAAATTTGCCGCCAACAAGACCAATTTTGACATCTGCAACGGCTTTGAAATTGTCTTCATCAATCCGTTCAAGACTTGTAACTGCGGGTGTAATGCGCGCAAGGGTATCGGGATCCATCATCATATCTCAAATTTGTTTCGCCGAAGCGTTGACAAGGTGTTGACCTGTAAGTGTCATATTAATTAGATTTTTTTAAGCGTTTTATAGATTTAAAACCAAATAAAACCTTAGAAATTGAAAATAAATTGAAGCATTTAATGGGTTAGGATTCGTAAAATAGGACCCGATATTTTCACGACAAAACACCCGATAGATACTGCTCCTTGATATAACTTTATTATCACATAGTATCATCTCAAAAACCTCATTCAAAATCAACCCACTATACACCAAAACGAGCGCGCTTCCCGTGAAGGCGGGACAGGCAGTGAGCAACTCTGCTGCGAAACGTACTAACCTTTGCGTCTCCAGAAGCATTTGAGAGATTCCTCAGTATAACACATAAAAAAAGCCGTTTTTCTCTTGGTTTTGAGAGAAAAACGGCGTTTATAATTGACAGATAGATATTATATTACGCGGCAAGAGCCTCAATTCGTGGAGACGACGCGAGGGACATTTTTTTCCATTTCTCAATAATTTTTGGTGTCATTTTAAGAATTAAATCAGCCGATAAATCATCGTCAAAGCTCGCAATAATCGTAGAAATGACCATTTTAAGGGGCATATTAGGGTTTTCCTGAAACAGTTCTACTGCATCAGTTAATGCTAACCCAATCATAGATTTTTCATATTTTTTGGGAAAAAGTTCATTTGGGGGTGTTCTTTGCAAGTAGCGAAGCCCCTCATGAACATGAGCGAATTCAGGGTCTGCCAACATTTCTTCAAATGTCATTGTTTTATTTCCTTTTGAATTTTCCATTTTGCAAATTTACGTTTTAATCTAAACAAATCATAATTTTTTTTCGGAGAATAAATTTCTTCGTCACCTTCGTTATTAACGCCTAAAATATGAAAATTTGCATCAATAGTGGCGTAATTTCTACGAAAAAAATGGTTGTATAAACTTTTGCGTTTTTCATCAATAGGGTTTATTTCAAGACCTCTTTTAGGAAATTTATCTGAAAATTCGTAAGCTATTTTTGCAACAGTACTGATGATTTTTATAATATCGTTGTTGTTGGATACAACAGAATCATTGATTTTATTGCCTTGCAAATCACCAAAACCTAAATTCCAATACTTATTATTCAAACGTGAAAAAGTGACAATTTTAGCAATTTTGCCTTGACTGCCCTCGCTTTCAAAATAGTAATAGGTATGTTTAACAAGAGAAATATACTCGTAAGATTCGGTTATCATTTTAAAGTTCGTTATAGTAGGTTTGTTATAATGTTCCAAAGATATCCTACACATCGCATTTCCTATAAGAAAAATGGAATCTATTTGTTATTTTTAATTTTCAAATAAATAAATTTCGATGTATATTCGCTTAAATCAATTGTTAAAAGCAATATTTTATTCAAACAATAATCAAAAAAAAACCCATTTATACTGAGGGGTCCCCTATTTCCCAAAATCCCAACATTTCTCAAAAAAAACTATCTTTACATCAAAAAAATCCACTAATGAAAAAATTAATTATCGCCTTCATTTTCCTTCTGAAAATAAGCAATACCGATGCGCAATCGCTCCTATTTTACCTCAAAGCCGACCGCCTTTTCGACGGCGACAATGTCCACGAAAAATGGGGCGTTGTTGTCCGCGACCGAAAGATTGAATCGGTTGGCAGCCAAGCAAATCTTGAAAATAGTTTGCCGTTGAATTGCCAAACGATTGATTTTGGCGACGCGACTTTGCTGCCGGGATTGATTGAGGGACATTCACATTTATTATTGCATCCGTACAACGAAACGAGTTGGGACGACCAAGTTTTAAAGGAATCGCGGGCTTTGCGCGTCGCAAGAGCAACCGTTCATGCCGAAAAAACGCTGTTGGCAGGTTTTACGACCGTCCGAGACTTGGGTACTGAGGGGGCTGATTTTGACGATGTTGGACTGAAACAAGCCATCAATTCGGGCATCATCAAAGGTCCGAGAATGATTGTGGCGACCCGCGCTTTGATTGCCACGGGCAGCTATGCACCAAAAGGTTTTAGTCCCGATATTACTGTTCCGCAAGGCGCCGAGGAAGCCGACGGACACGACAATTTAATCGTCGCCACGCGCCGACAAATCGGAAAAGGCGCGGATTTGATTAAAATTTACGCAGATTATCGATGGGGATTGCTTTCAGAGGCGCAACCGACTTACACGCTCGAAGAACTCAAAACGATTGTCGAAGTGGCCAATTCAAGTGGTCGGCAGGTCGTCGCGCACGCCTCAACTGCCGAAGGGATGAGGCGTTCTTTGGAAGCGGGCGTGGCGACAATCGAACACGGCGACGCGGCAACCGACGTGACTTATCGCCTCATGGTGTCCCGAAATGTCTGCCTTTGCCCGACTCTTGCGGCGGGCGATGCGATTAGTCAATACCGAGGTTGGCACAAAGGAATCGACCCCGAACCCGAACGGATTGCGCAAAAACGCGCGTCGTTCAAAGCGGCTTTGGCGGCGGGCGTGAAAATCTGCATGGGCGGCGATGTGGGCGTTTTTCCGCACGGCGATAATGCGCGAGAAATGGAAATGATGGTGGATTATGGCATGAGTGCCGTGGAAACTTTGCGTTCTGCAACGTCCATCAATGCCGAAATGTTTAAAATCAACGACCGATTTGGACGGTTGCAAGGCGGCTTATTTGCCGACATTATTGCCGTCGAAGGCGACCCGACGAAGGTGATTAGCGACGTGCGGAAAGTGGTGTTTGTGATGAAAGATGGGAAGATTTTTAAGTCGAAATAATGTGAAAAACGCTTTTATACTGAGGGGTCCTCTTGATGCGTTATTTTATTGACAATCAATATATTACGCCAATTCTTCAATGTCTTTTTCGTTGTAAATAGCCATCGAAGCGTTCTCCCATTCTTGGATAATTAGGCGCGTCATTTTTAGCAATAAATCAGAAGACATATCCTCTTTAAATTTATTTAAAACAGTAGTTACAACGCTTTTTAAAGGCATTGTTGGATTGTTCTTAAATAGTTGATAGGTTTCTTCAATAGCTATTCGCTTAATTGAGTTTTCATATTTCTGGGGGAACATTTTGCTAAAAGGCGTTTTTTCAACATACGCGATAATTTCTTTGATTTGTTTTGCCATTTCAGGGTCTTTCATGACCTCGCTGAGTTCTATTTGTCCATTATTTTCCATTATTTCTTAATTTTTAATTTTAATGATAATTCAAAACTATCGTACCTTTTTTTGGGTGAGTAATTGCTACTTTTTTCTCCAAGAATACCAACAATTTTAAAATCCTTTTTTATTGTTTCAAAATGTCTTTGAAAGACAATATTGTATAATTTTTTGCGCTTTTCGTCAACGGGGTCAATAATCAAAACCGCGTCGGGATAATTCTCGAAGAACTTGTAAGTCACTTTTGCCACAGTCCCGATAACTCTGACGACATCTTGGTTATTTAACATAACTTTATCGTCAACATCTTTATTTTTCCAATCACCGAAAGCTAAATTCCATTTGCCATCTTCTGTTGGCGTAAAAATAATAATTTTGATAATCGTTCCCTTAGTTCCTTCGCTCATAAAACCATATAAAATATCGTCTTTTAACGAGAAATACTCATAAGCATCTTTAATCATATCGTTCTCTTTTTAGTAGGTTCATAATCGTTTGTTTTAAATCTTCAAGCAAATATACAGTTCTTTTGGGAATTAAAACCTTAATTTCGAGTTTTTAAAACCCATATTCTTTTCAAAATCTAAACATCATTTAAAATGAAAAAGTATTCCTTTTTTGCTGTATCTTATTGAGTATCAACGCTTTCGCAGCGCACAATCACGCGGGCGAAATTATGATTGAACAAACGAGTCCGTTGACGATTAAAGCGACCGTCAGTCAAGGCGTGGCGATTGACACCATTTTGAGAGACATGAATATCATCGTACAAGGTGCGGTTGGCGTTGCCGAAACTGTTGATTATCAATCGTTTGTAAAAGTATCGCCAAACCCGATTTATACTGAGGGGTCCTTGAATATTGCCGAAAATTTTGGCGACTATGTTGAGTTAAGCATCGTCAATACGTTTTGTCAAATTGTCGAAACCGCCTATTTGAAAAATCAAAAACATTATACCATCAAACCCAAAAAATGGGCAAATGGCGTTTATTTTATTCATCTAAAATCGGCGACAAAGAATTGTGAATCAAGAACCAAATCATCCGCGCTCGACTCAACCGACGGCGTTTGTGGAAGGTTGTCGGCGAACGAATACATTGCCTTTTGCAACGGGTTTCGCGGCGGGTTTTGCCAACGACGACGGTGATTTTTCACTCGATGTGGATTGTCAACCGATTATAGGGGCGTACGACCCGAACGATAAAATTGGTTATCCGCTTGGCACGGGAACGACGAAAGCCGTTGGTCAAAATCAAGACATTGAGTACATGATTCGGTTCCAAAATACGGGAACCGATACGGCGTTTACGGTCGTCATTAGAGATACAATTGACATCACAACGCTCGACCTCACGAGCATCGAATGGGGCGCAAGTAGCCATAAATTTAAGCCCGAAATTTACAACACCAACGTCCTCAAATTCACCTTCGACAACATCCTTTTGGTCGATAGTTTTACGAACGAACCAAAGTCAAACGGTTTCGTGAAATTTCGCATAAAGCAGAAGAAAGACGTGGCTTTTGGCACTAAAATTCAAAATTCGGCGGGTATTTATTTTGATTTCAACGACCCGGTTTTGACGAATAAAACCTTGCACACGGTGAGTAAAGCCATCGTAACAGCAACGTTTGATGTGTCAAATCCAACGTATGAAACCATCAAAGTGTCGCCAAATCCCGCAACGGAAACCATGTTTTTTGAGTTAGAAAAAGGACCCCTCAGTATAGCCACATTTGAACTCTTTGATGTGGTCGGAAAACGATTGGTAACTGAGAATTTCAGTGGGAAAACGTTTGAATTTCAGCGAAAATCACTGCCATCAGGTGTCTATATTTTCAAGATTTCGAGCGACAATAAAACTCTTGGAACGGGAAAATTGGTGATTCAATAATTTAGAATCAAAAAAAAGGACCCCTCAGTATTTCGGCAAAAAAAACGCCCAATAAACCTCGGTTTATTGGGCGTTTTCAATTGAAAAATTTAAGCATTGTTATTCATTCAATTCGTTTACTTTTGTCTTATTTATTCTAAAAAAAAGTGTCATTAATCAAGCAAATACGCCCTATTTTAATGCTTATTTTTTGATTAATAAATGCCTTAAAAACCCTGATTTTTTCAACTAAATTAGTCGCTATTTTTAATTGTTTTTAAATCAAAGAAAAGCGCGCTATTATCAATATAACAATTCAATCTCACCATGATGGGTGATAAAAATGCGTGTTTTTAACTAAATAGAAATTAATAAAAAACTATAATTAATTACGTATAAATTCATCATTAAAAACCTATTTTTCAATGAAATTACTCATTCAATTATCCTTAATTTTAAGTTGTTATTCTTGCGCCATAAATGCCCAAGTTAAACGCGAAATAAACCCCAAAATTTGGGTCCGCGAAGGCTACGAATTGTCGATTGTTCAAGCCGATATTCAACAGCCGCGTTTCATGCAACTTGATGACAAAGGGACTTTATACGTCTCGGTTTCCGAAAAAGGCGTCATAAAATCGTGCATTGACAAAGACAAAGACGGCTACTACGAAACTGTCGCCAATTTCGTTACAGGACATCCCAAAGTGAGCGCTTTGCAGTGGCACGAAGGCTGGTTGTGGTTCGCCGAAACGGGCGCAATCTTCAAAGCCCGCGACACAAACGGCGACGGAAAAGCCGACGAAACCCGCGCAGTTTTGGCGCAAGGAACGCTGCCGACGGGCGGTGGACACTGGTGGCGCGCGCTGCTTTTGCACGGCGGAAGGCTCTACACATCCATCGGTTGTTCGGGCAATATTGACGACGATACGCCGACCGAAAGGCTCAAAATTTGGTCGTATAAAGAAGACGGAAGCGACAAAAAACTGTTCGCAAGTGGCTTGAGAAACACCGAAAAACTCGTCATTCGCCCCGAAACCGACGAAATTTGGGGCATGGACCACGGTTCCGACAACTTCGGCGAATTTTTGGAACGCAGAAATAAAGCCGAAACCCGCCGACCAATTACAGATTATAATCCGCCCTGCGAAATGAATTATTACGTCCAAGATGGCTTCTACGGACACCCTTACATCACGGGAAATCGGATGCCAAGACCTGAATATTGGGACCGAAAAGACATCATTGATTGGGCGGCAAAAACCATCGTTCCCGCTTGGTCGGGCGGCGCGCACAATGCGCCGAATGCCATGACTTTTTACACGGGCAATCAGTTTCCGCAAAGCCTAAAAGGCGACGCTTTTGTGGCGTATCACGGCTCTTGGAACCGCAGCGAAAAAGGCGGTTATCGCGTGACGCACGTCCTTTTTGAAGACGGAAAACCTTACGGAGAACAGCGAATGATTGATTTTTTGGACAAAAAAAATGACGATATTTTCGGTCGTCCCGTCGATGTCCTTGTTGCCCAAGACGGTTCGTTGTTGATGACGGACGATTGGGACCATAAAATTTATAAATTAACTTATACGGGCAAAAAATAGGACCCCTCAGTATAAAGATAAAAAAAGCCCTGAAAGCGTTGGTTTTCAAGGCTTCTTTGTAGAATATATCAAGAAAACATTTGCATTTTATTTGTCATAATTTGGTACGCAATCAGAATATATAAATTCCTAAACTAATTTCACGGTTCCAAAACGAATGTTCCATTTTTTTTATAAACAATTAATTTAAGCATTACTTTATTTTATGAAAAACAGGATTTACAAATTGTCAGCCGCCGCGTTGCTGCTGGCAATCGCGTGTAATACGCCGACAAAAACGGGCGTCACGACGCCTCAATCAACCACACAAACGACCCCCTCAGTACAATTGCCGCAATTGGGCAAAAGTCCCATCAAAGACGTTATTAAAGCCATGACATTGGAAGAAAAAGCCAATTTGAGCATCGGTATGGGCTTTTTTATCCCCGGATTACCCGATGCGATGTTTCCGCCGATTGATCCTTTGGACAAAATCACGCCCGAAAAAGTCGTCGGTGCAGCAGGTCGCACGCACGCAATTCCGCGTTTGGGCATCCCGTCGATTACCGTTTCCGATGGTCCGGCGGGCGTTCGGATTCAGCCGATTCGCAACAATGACGCGTCGAAAACCTATTACGCCACGGCTTTTCCGATTGGAACGGCATTGGCATCGACTTGGGACACCGATTTGGTGCAGTCGGTCGGTGTTGCTTTCGGCAACGAAGTGAAAGAATATGGCATCGACGTTCTGCTCGGACCCGCCATGAATATTCACCGCAACTCACTCGGTGGTCGCAATTTTGAATATTATTCGGAAGACCCGTTGGTGTCGGGTCGCATGGCGGCGGCGATTGTGAACGGTGTTCAGTCAAACGGCGTTGGCACATCCGTTAAACATTTTGCAGCAAATAACAATGAGTTCAATCGGATGTCGATGAATACGCACGTCAGTGAACGGGCGTTGCGGGAGATTTACCTCAAAAACTTTCAAATCACGCTACAAAACGCAAATCCGTGGACGTTTATGTCGTCTTACAATTTGATTAACGGCACTTACACTTCTCAAAATCGCGCTTTACTTGATACCATTTTACGCAAAGAATTTGGCTTCCAAGGCTTGGTTATGACCGATTGGTTTGGCGGAAAAGACGCTTTTGAGCAGATGAAAGCGGGCAACGATTTAATGATGCCGGGCAATTTGCCACAAAGAGATGCCATTGTCAACGGCGTTAAAAACAATCCGTCAACGGGCAAATTGTTGGACGAAAATATCGAACGCATATTGAATTTAGTCGTCAAGTCACCCACTTTTTTAGGTTATAAATATTCCGATAAACCCGACTTAAAAAGCAATGCGGCGGTGTCTCGAAAAGCGGCGACGGAAGGCATGATTTTGCTAAAAAATGACGGTGTTTTACCCTTGATAACGGCTAAAAAAATCGCTTTATTCGGCAACACTTCTTACGATTTGATTGCGGGTGGAACGGGCAGCGGCGACGTCAACAAAGCCTACATGGTTTCCCTAAACGACGGTTTGACAACGGCAAAATACGCCGTCGATGAAGGTTTGATGGACGTTTACAAAACGTATAAAACGGAAGAACGCGCGAAGCAACCGAAGCCGAGAACGCCGTTTGACCCCAAAGTGGCGATTCCGGAAATGACGATTGGCGCGGATATGATGGTCAATACATCCGTGAGAAATGATGTCGCAATTATCACAATTGGTAAAAATTCGGGCGAGTTCGCCGACCGAAATTTAGAAGTTGACTTCAATCTTTCGGATGCTGAAAAAGCCATGATTGACGATGTTTCGGGCGTTTTTCACGCAAAAAAGAAAAAAGTTGTCGTTGTTCTAAACATCGGTGGCGTTATCGAAACGGCGTCTTGGCGCGACAAAGTGGACGGTATTTTGTTGGCTTGGCAAGCGGGTCAAGAGACGGGCAACGCGATTGCCGACGTGTTGAGCGGGGCGGTGAACCCTTCGGGAAAATTGCCGACAAGTTTTCCAATTAATTACAAAGACGAGGCGTCTTCGGCCAATTTTCCGGGAACGGAACTCCCTTCCGCCGACGCGAAACCACGCAGTATGTTGGATAGCAAACCGTCCGAAATTACTTACGAAGAAGGGATTTATGTGGGATACAGATATTTTAATACTTACAATGTCAAAACGGCTTACTCGTTTGGTTTTGGACTGTCATACACCAACTTTACGTACAGCAATTTAAAATTAGGTCAAACGACATTTAAGGACAAATTGACCGCCTCGATTACCGTAACAAACGCGGGAAAAACGGCGGGAAAAGAAGTCGTTCAACTCTACCTTAGAGCGCCCGATAAAAAGTTGAATAAGCCTGATTCCGAGTTAAAAGGCTTCGCAAAAACGCGGCTTTTGCAACCAAACGAAGCGCAAACGTTGACGTTTACCATCAACGCGAGCGATTTGTGTTCATTCAACACAGCATCGTCTTCGTGGATTGCGGAAGCGGGCAATTACGAAGTGAGAATCGGCAGTTCCTCAACCGACATCAAACAGAAAGCGGCATTTACGTTGGCGAAGGAATTAGAATTAGAAAAAGTGCGTAAAGTGTTAGTACCGCAAAAGGCGATTAAAGAATTGCGCAGCCGAACGGGACAGTAAAAAAAATGAACATTGTTCATTTTTTTATTTTTTATAGAGTAGAAAACGTTTTTTTAGCCGTAGAAAATGTTTAAAATGAACGGTATTCATTTTAATCTAAAAAGCCGCATTGAAGTGCGTTCAGTGCGGCTTTTTTCGATGATTTCAAACAAAAAATGGTGAAAAATGGATTTTATACTGAGGGGTCTCTAAAAATTTTAAATCATTAAGGTGCCAACGTTTTTTTCAAAAAAATAAACATTGAGGGTAGTTTGTAAAAATAAAAAGTGGGATAAAAAGCGTCTAAGTTCATGCCTTTGTTCGTCATTCCGAAACTGCAATCAATGTCTTTTCGGAGTTTTAAATTAAGGCATAAAGTACCAAATAAATAATTGAAAGGGCGTTCATTTTCGGCAAAAATAGCATTGTAATCCACGTCAAAATAAGCGTGCCAACGCCCTTTTAATTGATAATTGCCCTTCGTTCGCAGCGTCAACGCACCGACGTTTTTATGCCGATATTCGGTAAAAACTGCCCATTGACTAAACGGTCGGTCAAAACTCAAAATAGGATATAGGTTGTCCCCAATTGTTGAATTGTAAAATGAATGATTGGAACGACTTCTGTAAAACCTACCTTTTTCAGCGCGCTCAAAATTGAACGTTTTTCCGTAAAAACGCGCTTCGGCAACCGTTTCTACCGTTAATTTATCCGTTTTGTGCATCCATTTTGTGCCAACTACGGCGGCTAATTTATCAATATTATTCGGTTTAAAAAAAACGGCGCTGTCAATTTGATAAGGCGCATTGACGGGTTTAAAACCGACGTGAAAATAGACTTTTGCGGACGGGTTGATGTGCAAAGTCGTTATCAATTCGGGCAGATTGATTCGTTCGGTCGGATTTATGAAATTACGGTAATAGTCAATATCAGCGCCTTGCCACTCCGTTAAGGAAAACTGCACATCAAGTCGTTTTTTACCATTTTTACTGAGGGGTATGTTTGGAAAAACAATTGAGCCTTGATAGACTTCATCAAGTGCCAAACCGATGCCGTTTGCCAAATCACCCAAATGCAATCCTTTTAAAATTATATGTTTATTCACCTGTAAATGAACACGTTCCGCATGGCAATTCAAATTATATAAATACAAACCACCGCCTTCTTCAAAATCGCGGTGCTGTCCCGCCGTTCCCGAAAGCGTCCATTTTAGTTTTCCTAATTTTATGGTATCAACAAAATTAAACATAAAAATGGGGTACACTATCATGGCTTGCGTGCTGAAAACGCCGTAAGAAATGCCGCGGTGTTCGGTCATTAATCGCACATCTAATTTATAATTTTTAATTATCTCCGTTTGAATTCGCAAACCAAAAGAAGTTGCCCCGTGGTCAAGCGGATTATCGGATGCAAACGAGCCGCGACCTCGTTGATTGCCAATACTTTCAGGAATCGAATACTTTAAATAACTTGCCGTTTTTCGATAGGTGTAAGCATTGTAAGATTCCCAATCCAATTTGATTTTATCATAAAAACGCGTAGAATCTTGGGCTAAAAGCGTGGAAAATAGGCTTATTGCAATTAAAAAGACAAGTGTTTTTTTCATTTTATGTTTTGAAATTGTTGATTAATTTATTGAAAAATAGGCTGAAAAAGGGCTTTATACTGAGGGGGTCTCTTTTTTTTAGAATTTGGATTTGTAAGATTTTAAAAGATTTCAAGGGTTATTAACGGCGTCAAACGGCATCTAAAATCCTTTTTTATCCTTCAAAATCCTACAAATCCTAATTCTAAAAGAAAAACTATTGCTTCCTCAACGCCGTTTTCAAAATTTTCCCCGACGCATTCATTGGCAGCGACGTCATAAACTCCACGTGACGCGGATATTTATACATCGCCAAACGCTCTTTTGTCCACGCAATGAGCGCCGAAGCCGTCACCGATTCGCCGTCTTTTAAAACCACGCACGCCTTAATTTCTTCGCCATATTGTTCGTCGGGAATCCCAATCACGGCAACCATCGAAACGGCGGGGTGTTGAATCATAACTTCCTCAACCTCACGGGGATACACATTAAAACCACCGCGAATAACCATGTCTTTGGTGCGGTCAACAATGTAGAAATAACGGTCGGAATCCATCACCGCAATATCGCCCGAACACAACCAACCGTTTTTAATCGTTTCGGCGTTCGCTTCGGGACGTTTATAATAGCCTTTCATGACGTTGTGACCGCGATACAGCAACTCGCCTTTTTCGCCAATCGGCACTTCCACGCCATTTTCGTCGGCAACAATCACTTCAATGCCCCACAACGCTTGACCGACCGAACCCGCTTTGGTCGGGCGGTCCAAATGATTGAAAGTCACGACGGGCGAACCTTCCGACATCCCGTAACCTTCAAGGATTTTGACGTTAAAACGCGCTTCAAAATCTTTTAATACTTGAACGGGCAAACTCGCGCCGCCCGACGAACACGTCCGCAGCGATTGCATCGCTTCTTCAACGTCGAAATCGTTGGTTTTGAAGTTCAACAA
>JAYUKJ010000330.1:0-1313 GCA_043764555.1 Saprospiraceae bacterium | reverse complement strand
TTATAGTGTTTTCCATAGTGTTTGTTTTCTGCTTTTCTACGCCTCCGATGAGGCGTAGATTTTTTATCACCTTTTAAAAATAACTATCAATTATGGTAAAAAATATCAACAACGACCAAGAATTAGCCAAACTAAAAAACGCTTACGACCGCATCAACAAACTGCTTGAAGAAGACGAAAAACTCAATCAGTTTGAAAGGCTAAACATGAAAAATAATCAGCAATACGTCATGGCTGAATATATCAAAAAAGGCGGCTCGCTGACGGCTTTGATACACTAAAAGGGACCCCTCAGTATAAACTGGATTATCCCTCGTTTTCAATTGTTTTTGACGCGCCTAAAAAGTCATTCATGCTATTTGACTTTAAGACCAAGCCGATAATGACGCCAATGATGGGCGAGACACCTTGCAGCTTATCGAAGTAAGCGACCAAACAAAGGGCGACAAGGCAGATGGACACGACAATCATTTTATACCATTTGTCTCTAAAATCAACTTTGTTGATAATGACAAATTTAGCCTGTTGGATTTCGGTGTCTTTTTCAATTTGAAATTTGTGAACAGCCATTTTTTTTTCTTGAAAATCAGTGAATACGGGCGCGATTTGTTCAATCACGTTTTTGATAAAGTCCTCTTGTGAAGGCTTCTGTGAATTGGGTTCTTGAACCATTTTTACAATAAAGTTTAATATTAGTTTTTTTACGGGTAGTTTCAAAGCATCGGGCTACCCGTTTTTTTATTCCGACGGGCAAAGATTAAATTTTATAATTTATAATTTCCACTATTCTAAACTTAAATTTCCTATGCTTCAAATATTCCAGACCGACTTTTCGCACGATTGGAACACGCGCGAAGGGTGCAAAGAAGGCAAGCTGAACTGCGCGCATTTTTTGACGCTCAGGCTTTTTTCTGACAAATACAAAGCCTCCACGATTCACAAAATTACCAACAACGGCGCATCCGAAAAGCGTTTTCAAGGCTACACGGTTGTTGTCCAACAAATCATTTTTCAGTTAAAAGACCTCCACAAATACGACATTCTTTGCCGCCTCGATACGGGTTATCCCGCCAAGGAGACGGAAACACTTTTGCGGAAAATGTACAAGACCTTAACGCCTGAATCGTACCTCAATTTCGTCGTTATGCGGTATTTGACCGCAAAAGAAGAAGTGCGGATGCACGAAAAAATTAAACAAGAATCACTACCAACTATCCCTTTTCAATGACTCACTACGACACATCGGAATCACGCAGCAAAGCACCCCTCAGTATCGTGCGGGGCATTAATCCAAAAATCGTCACCGTCACCAC
>JAYUKJ010000329.1:0-15877 GCA_043764555.1 Saprospiraceae bacterium | reverse complement strand
TCAAAACTTCCGTACACCCTAAATTCAGTATAATTGATGATAAGTGTATCATTATTTTTACCTCTGAGTTCAAAAAGACCAATCGGACTTTTACAATTGTTGTTTACACTGCCGTGAGCATAATACATCTTTTTGAAGGTATAATCTACTGAGCCTCTTCCGGCAAAATCGCAGTCATTGTTTTTACACCCCCAATTAAAAGGTACAAAATACTCACTAATAATTCCTCCGTTATTTGCTTTTTCCGTCTTGAGATGAACCGTCAAAGTATCATTAGGGTTAGTTACAGTTCCCTTAAATCTGCCAAAAAGAGGCGACTGAATAAACCAATCAGCCATGTACATATTACGAGTCACCGTATCGCGCCCATCGTCGTTGGGAAAACACGCTTTATTAGGTGCTTTTTTGACTATCAATGTAATAGGGTAAGTTCCATTAATCGGGAAATTAGTTTTAGTAATGCTCTTCCCCTTTAATACTTCACTACCAATACGCCATTCATATTCTGCCCCTTCTTCCAAAGCAGTGAACTGAACGGCATACGTTGTTACAGTATCGGTATCAAAAGTTTCACCCCAACCCTCGGGCAATGAAGGACGTTGCAAAATTTCTTGAATCTTAAAAGCAGCGGAAACAGGTTTTTTCCCGTAGCAAGCGTCATAATTCCCACAATCAGGATTAGCGGGGTCAGAGCATTTATCCTTACAGCAAGCCGCCGTAATCAAAACAGCAAACAGCACGAAGCCAATAAACAGACGATTTTTCATTGTTTTAAAATTTTAACGGTGAGTCAAAGCGAGTTTAAGCGCAGCGTTTTCGGCTTCCACGGCCTTAACGCGTTTTTCCATTTCAATCAAATGGAGAAAGATTTCTTCAATTTTTTCTTGCTGATTTTTGGCCGTCGCACCGAGTTCAATGCCTTCTTTTTCGATAACTTCGGCGGAAAGTGTTTTAGGCAAATGCCCTTTTTCGGCGATAAAATCAGCGACTTTACTGAGGGGGAGTAAATCGTAGCCTTTCTTGAAAACGTAATCGGGCCAATTGTTGACGAGACTTACCGTAATCGCTTCGGTTTTAATGCCACCTGCAACATACAATTTGAAGGGATTTGTCGTTGGCAACATCATTAATTCACGCAATTTTGTCAATCCTGCACGGGGAACACCCGCGTGTTCATTGCCTAAACCGAGTGTCATAATCCCATTTTCACCCAAAGCGATAAAACCATTCGCCGTGTGAAAACCCAAACCGTGAAAACCACTCACTTGAACGGGATTGTGGCTGTTCGGATTTGTCGGTGCGGCAGTTTGCGACAAATTCAAATGGTTCCAATTGCCCATTTCAAAACCATTAAAGTGATTTTTGAAAGTCCAATGCGGTTGATTTGTCGTAGTTGACAAGTAGAATCCCGTGTTTTGTGAATTCCACCAATTTCCGACGGCAATTGACCCCGCCCTAAACATCGGCGTGTAAAGGTCACTTTGGGAAATTTGGGCACCCCAATCGTTGATGTCCCGAAATTGAGCTTTCGCCGCAAAGGTAGTAAGCAGACACATTGCCAGCATAAAAATAAATTTCTTCATTGTAAAATGAATTTAAAAATGGTTATAAAAATAATTAAAATAAATAAAAAACAACGCAAGGAGGACCCCTCAGTATAACGCGATACTAAAGGCTAAATCACTAATAATTAAAGGTGATTTCAATAAAAACAAAGCGGTTTTAATTCACTATTAACCGTGGTTTAATAGCAAGAAATTGAATAAAAAACAACGGATTTATTAAGCCAATCATTAAGGCTTAATAATGCTTTAAATAAAAAGAATTTAAAGGGAAATTGCGCGAATGTGGCGCGACCTTAAGGTCGCGTTACGACTAAGAAATCAAAGTTAAGTGCATTTTATTACGGTGTTTTTTAGTTAAATTAAATTAGAATTAAAAATTGCAATAAACTATTGATAATCAATAATTTATGAAAATATTTATACGTGTAATTATTCGCTTTTTACAACGAAATAATGAATCAAAAATAAGAGATGAAAGAAGCCGATTTTAATTAAAATCGGTAAAAGAAATGAACCGTTTTAGGTGTTGCTGAATTAGATTTAATTGCCTTTATTTTACTGCGTTTTTAGTGACGAAATGACTTGTTCTATAAACATAAACTTAATTACTAATTACGCTACAAAAACAGCGCCGTAAATGCGTAATTATATTACTATTTTTCATTAGATTACGACACATTTTTTCTAATTAATTGACAATGAATTAGTTGGAAAAAGAATTAATTTTTTAATTTTATTTATCAATTAAATTAAACCCTTTTGGGGACATTTAATTACAATTAGTAATTAAGTTTATGTTTACCAAAAATAAGAAAGCCGTGATACCCCTCAGTATCACGGCTTTTTTTTTGCTGATAAACGGAACAGCGTTCCGTTTTACATTCATTTAGGCAAACGCACCTGCCAAAAGCATTTTCGACATCGATGCGTCTTTGGTTTCAAGTGCCGAACGCCCATTTGTCAAAAATTCATCGACCGACCGAGCGCATTCTCTGCCTTCGGAAATTGCCCAAACCACCAAGGATTGACCGCGCCGCATATCACCCGCTGCGAAGACTTTAGGCACATTCGTATGATAATTTTTATCCGCCACGTTGCCGCGTCCGTCGAGCGTGATTTCTAACTGATTCAACAAACCTTCGTGCTGCGGATGCAAAAAACCAGCCGCCAAAAACGCCATTTCGCAAGGAATCTCACGCTCCGAGTCGGGACGCTCAATCATCCGCATTTGTCCATTTTCGCCCGTTTTCCACTCTACGTCAACCAATTTCAAGGCTTTTAGGTTGCCATTTTCGTCACCAACGAAGGCTTTTGTCGAAATTGCCCAATCGCGCGCGCAACCTTCATCGTGCGAAGTTGACGTCCGCAACATCATCGGCCAGTTTGGCCAAGGCGTCGAAACAGCCCGTTCAGACGGTGGTTTTGAGAGCAATTCGATTTGCGTCACCGATTTCGCGCGGTGCCGATTTGACGTACCGACGCAATCCGAACCCGTATCACCGCCGCCAATAACGACCACGTTTTTATCCGTTGCCATCAACGGCGCGCCGAGATTGTCGTCGCCCGCCACGCGTTTATTGCTTTGTTCCAAAAATTGCATGGCGAAGTAAACGCCTTTCAATTCACGGCCAGGAATCGGCAAATCGCGCGGAATTGTCGAGCCGCCCGACAAAACAACCGCGTCATAACCTTTCAAAAGGTCTTGTCCCGTAACGTCAACACCAACGTTTGTATGCGTTTTAAATTTAATACCTGATGCTTCCATCACTTTCATGCGTCGGTCAATTGTCGATTTATCCAATTTGAAATCGGGAATGCCGTAGCGCATCAAACCGCCGATACGCGTGTTGCGCTCAAAAACGGTTACCCAATGTCCCGCTTTATTCAGCTGCACCGCCGCCGCAAGTCCCGCCGGTCCAGAACCGACAATTGCAACCTTTTTGCCCGTCCGTACTGAGGGGGTACTTGGCTTCACCAAATCATTGGCGAAAGCGTGTTCTATGATGGATTTTTCGATGTGTTCAATCGCCACGGGCGGCTGATTGATGCCCAAAACGCACGCTGATTCACACGGTGCGGGGCAGATTCGTCCCGTAAATTCGGGAAAATTGTTCGTTTCAGAGAGAATATCGTAAGCTTCCGACCAATCTTGCCGATAAACGGCGTCGTTGAATTCGGGAATAATATTGCCAAGCGGACAACCGCTGTGGCAAAAAGGCACGCCACAATCCATGCACCGCGCGGCTTGTTCGTTCGTTTTTTCGGCAGCAAACGGCTCGTATAATTCCTTATAATCGGTGAGTCGTTCTTCCACTTTGCGCGTTTTTGGGAGTTCACGCGTGATTTTTAAAAAGCCTGTTGGATTTGACATGATTGGACAGTATTTGAGAAATTTATTTTACGCCATTATTCTAATAAAGAATAACTTTCGACTGCGTTACAATGATAATTAAATTGATAGTCTGCAAAGGTCTTAAATTTCGTGGAAACGGACGCGCAAAGAGGCGTCTTAGTCCGAGTTTCAGAATTTTATTTTTTATTAGAAATTTTATTCAACATAAAAACGCTTAAAAAATACAACTGCTTATTTAAAATTTTGCTTTGTGAATAGTAAAAAATAAGCATATTGGTCTATCCAAGTGTTTTAAAGCACCGATACATTTTGGAAAAGACCCCTCAGTATTTTTACTAAAAAAGTGGGTTTTCAGAAAATAATTTCTCAAAAAGTAGGTATAGCTCGCTCAATGTCTGTTTTTTGGGCCACATTAAGCGAGCTATACACGCGTTTCCTCAAAATTGGCACAAGGGGACCCCTCAGTATATTCACTAAAAATAGCAAAATATGAAGCAATTTAATCCCGATTTTGAGTACCGTTTTTGGTTTTGGCGGCACAAATTCACGATGGTCGTCGAGCTGATTGCCTTGCTCATCAACTACGATTTGATGGACGGCGAATTGGAAGGCATGGAACTCGATTTAGTCCATACCAACAACGAAAAAACCGACAAATGGTTGGGCGGTTTGCACTATGGCAAAAAAGATGTTGTGTATATGAAATTCGCACAAGACAGTGATAATAAAGATATTATCCATATCTTTATTGCCACACATGATGTTTTAAAAGAGCGTATTGAGTTTATTGATTTGGTGCAAGCGCATTATAAGTGGTTTCAGAAATAATAGATAATTCCAAGAATGGCACTCATTTTTGGAATTATCTATGATTTTAAAGTAGATATAGCTAATTATGCACACAATTAATGGAATTATCTCATCCCTAATTTATCTTAGAAATATTATGAAAACTATTGGTTTAATCGGCGGTATGTCGTGGGAAAGTTCAGCAGTTTATTACAAAATTGTGAACGAAAAAACGAAGGCACATTTGGGCGGCGTTCACTCGTGTCAATGCTTGATGTATTCGGTTGATTTTGGCGAAATGGCCGCTTTGCAACACAAAGGCGATTGGGCAAAACTCGGCGAATTGATGGCGGATGCTGCCCAAAAATTGGAGCGAGGCGGCGCAGATTTCATCGTTTTATGCACCAATACGATGCATAAATTGGCGGATAAAATAGACGAAAGTGTGAAAATTCCACTGTTGCACATTGCTGATGTGACAGCCGAGTCGATTAAGGAACGCGGCATGACAAAAATCGGTCTTTTGGGAACAAAATTCACGATGGAACAGGATTTTTTGAAAGGCAGATTGTTGGACAAACATGGCGTCAAGTCCATCATTCCAAACGATGCACAACGGGAGATTATTCACCGAATTATCTACGAAGAATTGGTAAAAGGCATCATCAAAAACGAGTCGAGAATCGAATATTTGACCATCATAAACGACTTAATTCAACGCGGTGCGGAGGGCATTATTTTGGGTTGCACCGAAATCGGTTTGTTGGTTACAAATGAATTTACGGACGCTGTTTTGTTTGACACAACCGAGATTCACGCGTCAAAAGCGGTGGAATTAGCGCTAAAAAGCTAAAAAATACGTTTTATACTGAGGGGTCTTTTGGGATTGAAAAATTAAAATATTTAGACATTCATCTTTAAAATAGTCAATTAAAATGGACAAAATAAATCTTCAAAATAAAGCCAAAGCCAAGAAAGGAACCGCCGAAATGTATTGGTTTGAAAATGAATTTGTGGGACTGAAAAAGACCCTTTTTCACCGCATAACCATACCCTTGACTTCTTTTGATTCAGGATTGACTTACGAAAGTCAACCTGTCAAAACGGAGATTGTGATGGACTGGTTGATGCTCAACTTAACCAATCCGAGTGACTTGGACGGCTTGATGATTTCAAATCAAAAATATGCGCAATTGGAGGCATCGGTTTATATCGGTGGCGCGCACAATTGGTGCGATGTCAACACCTTAACCATCAATAGAAAAAAAGAAAATACGTATGTCGTTGAAGGTGAATTACTCATTGATTTTGAGCATGAAGGCGTCGCTGAAAAAGAGCATTTCACTTTTAAAACAACCATTGAATTTAACGGTGATTAGGGATGGTTTTGTGATAAAAAAAAATCGAAAATTGCCTTAAATACTGAGGGGTCCTAATTTTTAATTCTTAATTTTTAATTCAAAAAAATGTGTCGATACAGCTTTTATAATTACAAACACACCTACGGTTGTTTCAACTGCCAAATCGGTTTCAAGCGCCGCAATTTACACGATGTTCAACCCGAATTGTCGGCTAAAATCAGCAAAGACGCAAGAGCGGCGAAGGAGCAAGGACTTGAATACGCTTACGAAGGCAACGACGCAAAATGCCCAAACTGCGGCGGCGAAATGGCAAATCTCGGACGAGATTTGCGCTTGCCTGCCAAGACAAAAGACGAAGAATGGCGGTGCATAAAATATTTAATTGACAATAAATACAATATATATTCCTGTGGTTGTCAAGGTATTGGATTTGTGCCGCATAAAATGCAAGACGCCATTACGCTTGTTGCGGAATACAAAAACAAGTACAAAGTGTATCAAAAAGAGCAAGCCATAAAAGAAAAATTTACGGCGCTTGCAAAAGAAAAAAAGAAGCGCGCCAATGAACGCAAAACGAAAATGTTGCTGAAAGAAGTCGCCAAAGAGGAAAAGGAAAATAAGAAAAATGGAAAAGAGGACCCCTCAGTATAAAACGTGTTTTTGAAGATAAAAATGAATAAAAATGGCTTTCGACAAAGATTTTATATACGAAGCGCAGCCGATTGATGCCTTGTATGTGCAGTATTGCATACGAGGAAAAGTGGAAAAAGAGGCGGATAAATTCTATTATTGGGCGCAACAAGAAAAGGTTTTTAATCTCCTAAATCCACTCATGGAAGGATGGAAATACACCCGTATTTTTTCCGACCAAGCGTATGACAAACCCGTCTTTGGTCCTAAAAAAGTGGTGAAACGGATATCGGGATTTCCTGCACCGACGGGCGGGAGAAACAACATTTTTTCGTATGAGAATACCCATAAAATAGCCACGCTACACCTGCCTAAATTGCTCACGGCGCGGGCAAATTTCAGTCCCGTTTTGCATCCCGAACCCATGGCAATTTATGGTCAAAATCCAGACGGTTTACCGATTGTTTTTAGGATGGAAATTTATGGAAGGCGCAAGACTTTAAAAACAGGAAAGGCTTACATGGATTTCGAGAGTCCGATGGATTTTCACTTGTATTATTCGCCTGATTATGTCCACGATTATGCTGTAAATCAACGTATTAACGTCAATATGCCAAAAGATTTGATGCCTTTAATTGACATGGATAATTTGATTTTTCAACTCGGAAAAACAGCCTTTGCGAAAGACATTTACAGGTCTGAAAGCGCATTTTTAGGCACTTATTTTACCGACCCCATTGACGGTTATTATAAAGTGTCGCACCGCATAAATGAGGAGGTTGAAGATGCCAAAAATGGCAAAAATCGGTTCGGCGATACTTGGATTAAAATACTTTAAACTTGGATAAAAAAGAGAAAATGATAGAAACAAAACGCAAAGGTGCGCGGTCAATCAAAGACATCACGCCCGACATTATGCAACAACTAAATTCGGGCAAAATTGAGTCCGCGAACTTGGTCGAATGGCTCGCAATTGACCAAAAACTATTGCTCAAAACGGTGCTTTTAGAATGGAAGAGAACAGACTATTTGACGCCTATTTTGGAAGATGTCGATGGTCTGAAAAAACCGACAATTACGACCATAAATGAGGCAATTGGCGTTGGTTTTTTGCAACAAATTACGGCAAATAAAGACACTGAATTGTTCCCAAAAATGTCTAATCACACAGCCGATGCCGTTCGTTGTTGGGCAACCTATATTGTTGGCAAAAATCCCCAATTGACGATTGCCGAAATGCTCGAAAAAATCCAACCTTTGGCGGCGGATGCACACTTTGGCGTTCGGGAAATTGCGTGGATGGCGGTGCGTCCTTTTATGACAAAAAACTTGAACGAAAGTTTGGCTATTTTGTCAACTTGGACAAAATCTGAACATGAGAATATTCGACGTTTTGCGAGCGAATCTACGCGTCCGCGCGGTGTTTGGTGCGCACATATTGATGTTTTGAAAGAAAATCCTGCTTTAGCTTTGCCGATTTTGGCGCCTTTGAAATCTGATACATCGAAATATGTACAAGACAGCGTCGGCAATTGGCTCAATGATGCGAGCAAAACACAGCCCGATTTTGTCTATGAAATTTGTGAAAAATGGTCGAAAAACAGTCCAACTAAAGAAACAAATTACATCGTCAAAAAGGCTTTGCGGACGCTTGAAAAATGAAAAAGAGGACCCCTCAGTATGTTGACTAATTTTCCCTAATTTTAATCGGAAAAATGAATCAGAAAAAGCCTTACCAAACGTTCGTTTGGTAAATTTTTTATTTCAAAAAATCGCATTAAAAAAGGTTTACCAAACGAACGTTTGGTAAACCTTTTTTAATGCGATTTTTTGAAAACTTTTAAGCGTTACCAAACTTTAAAACATCAGACATTGCCGCGTAAAATTTCGCGTGAAATCACGAGTTTTTGAATCTCGCTTGTCCCCTCGCCTATCGTGCAAAGTTTAGAATCGCGGTAAAATTTTTCGACGGGAAAATCCTTTGTGTAGCCGTAACCACCAAAAATTTGAACCGCTTCGTTTGACGCCCAAACCGCCACTTCTGAGGCGTAATACTTGGCCATAGCGGCTTGTTTTGTCAATTTTTGACCCGCATTTTTCATATCCGCCGCTTGTCTTGTCAACAATTCTGCCGCTTCAATGCGCGTTGCCATATCGGCTAATTTGAAGGCAATTGCTTGAAAATTAGAAATCGGTTGCCCAAATTGATGGCGTTCTTGCGAATATTTAACGGCTGCCAAATACGCGCCTTTGGCAATGCCGAGCGACAAAGCGGCAATCGAAATGCGTCCACCGTCCAAAATTTTCATCGCTTGCTGAAAGCCTTCGCCGACATTTCCGAGCATTTGGCTTTTGTGAACACGGCAATTGTCAAAAATCATTTCCGCCGTTTCGCACGCCCGCATACCCAATTTATTTTCTTTTTTACCGCCTGAAAAACCCGCCGCGCCGCGTTCAACAACGAAGGTTGAGATGCCGCGTGAGTCGCCTGATTCGCCCGTTCTGACCAAAACCACGGCAACTTCGCCCGATTTTCCGTGCGTAATCCAGTTTTTAGCGCCGTTTATGACCCAATAGTCACCGTCTTGAACGGCAGTACATTGCATCCGCATCGCGTCCGAACCCGTGTTTGCTTCCGTCAAACCCCAAGCGCCAATCCATTCGCCCGTCGCTAATTTTGGCAACCAACGGCGTTTCTGAATGTCATCACCAAACATCAAAATGTGATTGGTACACAACGAGTTATGCGCTGCAACCGACAAACCGACGGAGCCACAGACTTTAGAAATCTCTTCGATGATCGTAATATACGCCTGATATTCAAGTCCCGCGCCGCCGTATTCTTCGGGAACAAGGACGCCGAGGAAACCCAATTCACCCATTTTACGGAGCATATCGGCGGGAAAAAATTGGGATTCGTCCCATTCCATGACGAAAGGGCGAATGTGCGTTTCCGCAAAATCACTGGCAGATTGGCGAATAAACGCCATGTTTTCGGCTGATACTGAGGGGGTCGCCGTTAAGACTTCGCTCATACTTTTGGTTGGTTGTTAGAAAGATTAAATACCTTTAGCAAGTTAATTGGCATTAAAAAAAAGGAAATGTCAAAGTGCTTAATCTAACGATTAAAACTGATGATGGACGCGACGTAACATTAAATTTGTAAAAATAAACTGTCGTCTTACTCTCCTAAATGAACACAAAGTTAAGACTTTTGTTCCCGACTCTAAAGCAAAAGAATAATTATGAACTATGAATTATGAGTTGCGGATTTATAAACAATTAATAATCAACAAGTTAGATTTTTTATTTTTTTGAAAAGTCAAATTTAGACGCATTCTTTTTAAATTTAGGACCCCTCAGTATCAACCGCATTTTGACGCATTTTTCGACAATTTAATGCCGTTTTCGCTCATTTAATTCTTAATTTTCAATTTTTAATTCTCCACAAAATGTTTACTTACGAAACACAAGTACGTGTCCGCTACGGCGAAACCGACCAAATGGGGTATTTATATTACGGCAATTACGCGCTGTATTACGAAGTTGGGCGTGCCGAAATGATCCGTTCTTTGGGATTGTCTTACCAAGAAATGGAAAAGAAATTAGGCGTCATGATGCCCGTGATGAGCCTTCAAATGCGCTTCGTTCGCCCCGCTTTGTACGACGAATTAGTGACAATTCGGACGACCTTGCGCGAGTTGCCAACAAGTACCATAATGTTTCACCACGAATTGTTCAACGAAAAAAAGAAACTCCTCAATGGCGGCTCGGTGAAGCTGTGTTTTGTCGAAATGACGACCAATAAAACGGTGGGAGCGCCGCCCTATCTGTTAGACAAATTAACGCCGTTTTTTGTTTGATTTTAGCCACAGATTACACGTAAGTAGGTCAACGCATATAATCGCTACTTTTTTTTAACACATAGGCACATAGGACACATATAAAAGCCTGAAAACCAACTTGTTATAACTATGTGTCCTATTTGCCTATGTGCTAAAAAAAAGTCGTTTATTTAGGTCGAACTACTTATTCACACAGATTTATCAAACAAAATCCGTGTAAATACGAGCAATCTGTGGCTAAAAACCTTTAATTGAGTGCCTCAAAATTGACGCCGTTTTTTGTTTGATTTTGCCACAGATTACACGGATTTACACAGATTTATTAAACAAAAATCCGCGTAAATCCGTGTAATCTATGGCTAAAAACCTTTAATTGAGTGCCTCAAAATTACCCGTTTGCGTATTTTTCTTCACATTGTTCCAATCAAAAAACCGTCCGTTCATAACGATATAAACGCCCGTCGGCAAAATCTGAGCAAACGCCAAAGCCGAGCCTAAATTGAAAAAACCGTCGCTCGACGTACCAAACGCATAAGGAATCATCGCCCCCGTAATGACGATTGTTTTGTCCATATTTTCAGCCGCTAAAATGGCCGCCGTTTTCACCATCGTGTCGGTTCCGTGCGTCAAAACCACGCTTTTTGACGTGCAAAGGCGGCAATTGTGCGCCATTATCTGTCTATCGGCGTCGGTCATTTTGAGGCTGTCAATCATCATTAATGTCTTCACATCATAATCAATTGTACAGCGTCCGCGCTCTAACATTGCTTTTAGGTGCGTGTCTTTGAAAAAAAGCTCGCCCGTTATGTAATTGTATTCTTTGTCGAAAGTGCCGCCCGTGACGAATATTTGAACCATTTTTGGATTGATTATTTTTTACTGATAATTAGTTATCGGGCGAATGTCTTAATTTTAATTTGATAGAGCGTAATCACTTAGCCAATTAACGAATTTATCTACGAATTTACGAATTTTACGAATTTACGAATTCTAAGAAGGTCATTAGAATTCGTAAATTCGTAGATAAATTCGTCGCTATTAGGGTATATGATCCGTTAAAATCGGTCAAGTCGAGTAGTTAAAAATAGTTAATCGTATTTATACGATTAACTATTTTTAATGATTAATCGTATTTATACGATGATTTATTTTTACGCTTTTCTATTAGACTTGTTGTTAGTTGATAATCAACGATTTACAAAATGTGTTGACTCTACGAGTCAAGTAGAAGGCGTTCTGTGCGTCTGTTACAAATATGTTGAGCCTAACGGCTCAATTAGTGGCGGCTTCCGCAAAACAATGCATCATTGCACGTATCGAGTTACAAATATGTTGAGCCTAACGGCTCAATTAGTGGGCGTCTGATTGAGCTGTTAGGCTCAACATATTTATAACAGCACCAATTTAGACCCCCTCTGTATTTGACTCGTAGAGTCAACACATTTCATAAACAATTGATTATCAATACACAACAAGTCTATTCATTCTAAAGCCTTAGATGCTCAAAAAGCGCTTTTATACTGAGGGAGTCCTTCGGAAGAAAAAATACCATTTTCAAGAAAAAGAAAGAGCCGCACCTCACGATGCGGCTCCTTTTGTTCACCATTTGATTACCTTAAACCAGTCTTTTTTATTAAAAATTTAATCGAATTTATACGCTAATTCCACGCGGCGGTCGAGTTGCAAAGCCGCTTTATCAACGATTTGACCCGCCGATTGGCTCGCGCCGAAGTATTCAACTTCCAATAAATTTGGCGATACACCCTTGGAAATCAAGTAGTTACGAACGGCATTTGCGCGATTGCGCGACAACATCGTGTTGTGTTCCTCCGTACCCCGCAAATCGGCGTGACCGCTGATGCTGAGTTTCCAATCTTTTTTGTCTTTCAACACTTTTACCACATTGTTCAAATCGCGATACGACGACGGGCGAATAATCCATTTATCGGTATCAAAATATAAATTACGAATGGCTATGGTTAAAATATCCTTTTCAGGTTGCGTCGCAATTGGGCAGCCGCCGTTGTCTTTCGGACCCGCCGTATTAGGACATCTGTCTATATCATCGGGCGTACCGTCGCCGTCGCGGTCACCACCAAACGGACAACCTTTGTTTTCTTTCGGGCCAGGCACATCGGGGCAAGGGTCGTCTTTGTCGGGCGTACCGTCTTTGTCGCGGTCGCTTCCCGTCGGGCAACCCATGTTTGTGAGCGGACCAGGTTCGTCGGGACAAGGGTCGATTTCGTCCAAAATACCGTCTTTATCACGGTCGGAAAGCGGGCAACCTTCGTTTCGGGCCGAGCCAGGGATGTCGGGACATTTGTCAATATCGTCGCGAATGCCGTCACCGTCACGGTCGTTTGTTGGGCAACCTTGGTTGTCTTTTGAGCCGTAAACGTCGGGACATTTGTCGTCCTTATCGCAAATACCGTCTTTATCGCGGTCGGGACATTTCTTTTCTTCCTCTTTTTTCGGGCAACCTTTATTCTCTTTTTCGCCTTTTTCCTCGGGACATTCGTCATCGGGGTCGCAAACGCCGTCGCCGTCTTTGTCGGGACATTTTTTGTTGGACATCCGAATGCCGAGCGTGATTTCGTGGCTACCGCTACTCGCGGCCCGCAAAGCTGAAGTCGTCACATCGTAGCTATAAACAGCGTACCATTTCTGTTTGTCAAGGCCAATCATCGCAGCAACCGCGTCTTCGGTACGAAAACTACCGCCAACCCAAAACGTTTTGTTGAAAATACCGCGAATCGAAAAATCGACTTGTGGCTGAACATTCGGCGAAATTTTGACCAAAACCGACGGTTCAATAGTGAGTTTTTCGCTCGTTTTGATGCCATAGCCGACGATGCCGAAGTATTGACGAACGATTTCGGTCGTGTTGATGCGTTGTACTGAGGGGTCATAAAAAACTTTCTTTTTGTACAATTGTGGCACCGAAATGCCCGCAAAAAGTCCATTTTCCTGCTTAAAATACACGCCAACGCTCAAATCTGGAATGATAACCGCTTTTTGAGCGTTCTCTACAATCGGGTCGGCGAGGTCTTTTACAAACGGGTCGGCTTGCAACCGCATTTGATAGACGCCGCCCGAAGCACCGACGGACAAGGTGCTGTTTGCGCCCACTTTTCGGATAACGGATAGCAACAAATTGCCACCCGTTCGGTCCAAACGTCCCGCCACGTCTTTGAACAAATAGCCGCCAACGCCAATCGGCAATTTGCCCAATTTGCCGTTGACCGCCACGATTGACGTCTGCGGTTGACCCGTAACGCCGAGCCATTGCGTGCGATAAATGCCTCGAACGTCGAGTTTTTCCGTCAATCCCGTTGCCGCAGGATTGAAAGCGTAGGCATTGACGACGTAATTTGTGAAAAGCGGGTATTGTTGCGCAGCCGCTTTTTGCCAATTGGCAAGCATTGCGGCAACAACAAGTATGGTTGAATAAAAAATACGTTTCATGTTAATTCGTTAAATAGTGACGAAATTGAATAAGAACAAATTGTGAATAACGAATCACTAATTTTAGCTTCGGAAAATTCAAAAAGTACCCCCTCAGTATTTTGAGTAATTTTCAAGTAAAAAATGCTCAAAATCGAAGCGCCACTTTCCAAAAGTTGCAAACTTTTGGAAAGTTTTTTGCCAAGGCAGAAATTGCTGATAGCGCATGACGGATAAATACAAACAGTTGATTGTCATCGAATTATCGTGACCGAACCCGACCAGACTTCATTTTTATCATTGTTCAATTTTATCAAATAATAATAGGCGCCAACGGGCAATTCTTTTCCCGCGTCCGTCGTGCCATCCCACGTGTTTCGGTAGGGTTTTACGGCGTAAACGGCTTGTCCCCAACGGTTGTAAATAATGAGTTCATTGTTCGGAAAATCGAAGATTTTGTTGACGACCCATTTGTCATTTTTACCGTCGCCGTTTGGCGTAATGACGTCGTAAGCAAAGCCCGTTTTGCTGCCGCGCGAAGAATCTCTATCCATACAGCGCAAAGCGACCGTAAAAGCCGTATCAATTTTACAACTGTTTGAATCTGAGATAGTTACGGCGTAACGCTTGGCGGCAAGGTTGTCGATTTTAGCCGTTGTTGCGCCATTGTCCCACTTGATTTTATAGGGTTTTGTACCGCCTGTAATCGTCAAGTCAATCGCGCCATCCAAATAGCCATAACAATCTTCTTTCTTAACTGAATCGCGAAAACTAAGTGGTCCCGAAGGCTGGCTTAATAGCGTATCAAGCGTGGAAATGCAGCCGTTGCCGTCCGTTGCCGTGACCGAATAACGCCCGCCTGCAACGTTTGAAATGTCTTGCGTTGTCGCGCCATTTGACCATCGAAACGTCTTTGTACCCGCGCCGCCCAAAACCGAAAGGCTGATGCTGCCCGTTTTGTCGCCGCTGCATTTTGGATAATTAATCACCAAAAGCGTGATGCCGAAGCCAATTTGGTTCGCCGAAATATTTACCGTTTTGACCTTCGCTTCGGAGCATAAACCTTTACGAATCGTAAACGAAATGAGTTTAGTACCGACCGTTGCGTAGCCAATGCTCATCGGATTGAGCAAAGTTGAGCGCCGCGGTGTCGCACCTTCGCCAAAATCCCACTCGACGGTGGCACCCGTTGCGGCGATTCCCGCAAACTCGAAGTCGAATTTTGTCCCACAAAATTGCGTAACATTGGGCAAAATATTAAAATTTGCCGTCATTGGTGGACAATTTGACGCGTTATTCGAGATTTCGGGCGGCTGTTGAAAGCCCTGCCGAACGGAACCCGTTCCCGCCTTCGTGAGCGTGTTGCAGCCGGGACAACTGCCCGCCGTGTAGCTTATCCGAAAGGGTGCTGCCACCTTCGTTCCGCCCGCGCTCGAGAGCGTTGCCCGCTTGATTTGCTGTGCGTTTAATTGGTGTAAAAACGCCGCAAAAAGTATGATGATTATCGTTATTTTTTTCATTATTTTAACTTAATTAAAAATTAAAAACATAAGCATTAAAACACTTTGAAAATAGTGATTTTAATACATCTTAAACGCGTCTAAATCACTGCATTTAATTTTTATTGATCCAATTTTGAACTCCAAAAGGACCCCTCAGTATAAAAGCGTTTTTTCAATAAAAAAAATTAAAAAATCAACGCTTTAATCGATAATTAATAGTATATTGACTAAGCATATTTTAATTGATTTTTAATTAAAAAACAGTTGTAAAACTACTTATTGAACCCTTTTTAATTTCAATATAAATCATTGATTTTAAATAAGTTACAATATTTACCAAACAGCTAATTTTACATCAATCAATGCTCCTAATTTAATTAATTAATTT
>JAYUKJ010000328.1:0-15944 GCA_043764555.1 Saprospiraceae bacterium | reverse complement strand
GAACGACTATAATTGATAAAAATGCGGTTAATTTTATTCTATTAAAAAAAGAAAATTTAAAAACAGAAATAGCGCTTTATTGTCAACAAAATACATCCTTAATTCATGAAAATAACGCGTGGATTTTATTTAAAAACAAATAATTTTGTAAAAAAATGCTTCTATACTGAGAGGTCCTTTTTTGCAAATTTTTCGTTATGAAATAGCGGTTAAAAGTCGTTTAAAAGTCGTTTAAAAGTCGTTTAAAAAACTTTAAAAAACTTTAAAAAATTACCAAACGACTTAAAATTTTTTGATTAAAAATGAAACCAATAATTGAGGTGCATAACCTCTCAAAAAAATATAAAATTAGCGCTGCGCAATCCAATAATCCGAGTATTCGAGAGCTGTTAATGTCGCCGTTTAATGTTTTAAAACCCAATAAAAAAGGCGCCATAAATGCGGCGCAAGACACCGAATTTTGGGCATTAAAAGACATTAATTTCAACATCAACGCGGGCGAAAGTATTGGCATTATCGGCAAAAATGGAACGGGCAAATCAACGCTTCTGAAAATCCTCAGCCGCATCACGCCGCCGACAAAAGGACACGCGATACTGAGGGGTCGGCTCGCGAGTTTGTTGGAAGTTGGAACGGGTTTTCACCACGAGCTTTCGGGGCGTGAAAACGTCTATTTCAACGGCTCCATCTTAGGTTTGCGCAAGCACGAAATCGACCGAAAATTCGACGAAATCGTCGATTTTAGCGGCATTGAGCGCTTTATTGACACGCCTTTGAAGAATTATTCGACGGGAATGCAACTGCGTTTGGCCTTCGCCGTTGCGGCACATTTAGAGCCTGAAATCCTCATTATCGACGAAGTTTTAGCCGTTGGCGACGCCGATTTTCAGAAAAAATGCCTCGGAAAAATGGACGAAGTGAGCCGCTCAGGACGTACAGTTATATTCGTTAGTCATAATATGGCAGCCTTAAAAAGCATCTGTCAACGCGGTATTTTTTTGCAAAAAGGACAATTAATGTACGACGGAAACATCCACCAAACGATTGATAATTACCTCGCCATTCAACATTCGGGCGTCAACGAAAGATTGCCTTTAACGATTGACGCAACGCTTATTTTAACCGAATTTAGTTTAGATTTTAACGCATTAAATCCCGTTTTTAATGCCATGTTTAGTTACGCCGAAAGACCGTTAATTAATGATTTAAGTCTGTTAATTTTTGACCAAAACGGCGTTAAAATTGCCAATATTGACGTGCGTTCGCAGCTTAAAAACATTGTTTTCAATAACGAAAATAATACAGCTTTTTTAACCGTAAAAATGGCGCAATGGCCGATGGTTGAAGGCACTTATCAAGTCGGTTTATCCATCGCAACGGCGTTCATTTCTAAAGAATTTCATCAATTAATGGACGTCTATGTACCTTCCGTTTTTCAAAATACGGACGTGTTGCCTTATCCCTCGGAAAAACGGGGATTTGTTGAAATTAAAATACTGGATTGATTGGTTCTGCCTTTCCCAAAGTGACAAAGTCGAAATTAAAACGCATTAAATAATTCCCTTTATTAATAAAAAAAAACGTATGCTCAACAATCATATCGCCAACGTTAGGCATCGGACATCAAAAATAGGACCCCTCAGTATAATCGCCTTTTTTTGCCTTTTTTCAACCATAATCCATTCACAATCAATACCTTACAGAAATTTATTTGAAGAAAATAAATTGCCGAAAATCTTCGTAACGTTGCCCGCAGACTCACTCACGTGGCTTTACAGCAACGTCAACAGCGACCGAAACATTAGAGCAAATTTCGTTTTTGACGATGGTATTAGGCGCGACACGATGCGGGATGTTGGCTTTCGCTTGCGCGGAAACACAAGCCGTGCGGCGGCTAAAAAGTCGTTTAAAATTAAGTTTAACGCTTATACGTCGGGCATAAAATACCAAGGCGTTAAAGAATTGAACCTAAATGGCGCCCACAATGACCCGACAATCGTGCGCGAAAAACTGTTTTATGACGCTTGGAATTTAGCGGGTTTGCCGCCGCGCCGTTCGGCTTTTGCGAAGGTCTATTTGAACGGCAGTTACTACGGTTTGTACATTAATATTGAAGAATTAGATGATGAGTGGGCGCAACGCGTTTTTGGCACCGACGACGGCAATTTGTACAAGTGCATTTACCCCGCCGATTTGAAATATTTAGGCACAAACCCGACACTTTACAAAAATCAATTGCACGAGCCGGGCGTTCGGGCTTACGATTTGAAAACAAACGAATTGACGGACAATTATTCGGATTTAGCGCGGCTTTGTACGGTTATAAACACGCCCGCAAATTTTGAATGTGAGATTCAAAAAGTGTTGAATGTGCAAGATTTTTTGAAGGCTTACGCCGTCGAAATTTTGGCGGGACATTGGGATAATTACGCGTTTAACAAAAATAATTTTTTCTTATACAACAATCCCAAAACGGGACTTTTTGAGTTTATAAGTTATGACCCCGACAATTCTTTCGGCGTTGATTTTGGCGGCGGACCTTTTACGACCCGCAATATTTACACGTGGCACAGCGCGACAAATGGCATTTTGGTGGCCAAATTAATGGCCATTCCGACTTTCAAAAATCAATTCAGTTTTTATCTTAAACAATTGGCTACCAACGTTTTCGGCAGTTTATTTCCCCGCCTTGACGCCATGAAAACGTTGATTTCTTCGGCTGCCCAAGAAGATACCTACCGAACGCGCGACTATGGTTTCACGTTCGCTGATTTTCAAAATGGCTTTGGACTCGCCGCCAAAAATCCCGCTAAATTTGGCATTCAACAGTTTATTGGCTTGCGCAATCAAGCCGTTTCGACGCAATTAACGGCATTGAATTTACCACCGATTTTGACCGATTACAGCGTCACGCCGCGTCTGCCGCAAGCGACGGAACAGACGACTTTTCGCGTAAAAATTGAGCAAGTCAATGCGTTAATTAGCTCAACTTTTTACTATTCTGTCGATTCCGTTAATTTTCTAAATACGCCTTTAGTTGCCGTTGGCACGGGTTACTATGAAGCTAAAATTCAGCTAACAGCGCCCGCAAACGCTTTGTTTTATCGTTTTGAAGGCACCAATACTGAGGGGTCCTCTCGGCTGCCCGCGTGCGGTAATTTTAGATTGCGATTGAATGAATCACAGTTCAAAAATAGGTTATTTATCAACGAATTTATGGCCGATAACGGCAAAACGATTAAAGACGAAACGGGCATTTTTGAAGACTGGATTGAGCTGTACAATGGCTCAAATACGGCGGTTTTTTTGGGCGATAAATACTTAACTGATGAATTTTTAGTACCCAATAAATGGAAAATGCCGACGGATTCTCTCGCGGCTCGTTCGTGGCGCCTGTTTTGGCTCGACAGCGACGTTCTGCAAGGCATCCGACACGCCAATTTTAAGCTCTCGGCGGCGGGTGAACAAATTGGTATTTTCAGCACTTTTACTGAGGGGTATGCCCCGATTGATACGTTTACTTTTGGGCAACAAATTAAAGATATTTCGATGGGACGCTTGCCCGATGGCGTCGGTGCTTTTCGCGTTTTGACGACGCAAACGCCCAATGCAACAAATGGTGTGGTGGATGTGAAAGACGTTTTTTTAGAGCATATGAACTTAAACGTTTCGCCAAATCCCGTTGATAATCAATTGTTTATAAAATTTAACAACAACGAAAAGCAAAACGTTCGCGTAAACATTTTCGACGCAACGGGACGTTTTGTGGCAACAATTTTTGACGGAAATATGCAAGAAGGCGCTCAATTAATCCCGTGGGCAACGGCGGGACAAGCGGCGGGTGTTTATTTTTTAAGGCTCGATTTAGGCGGTCGGCGACTGCTGCGCAAGGTTGTTTTGGCGCGTTAAAACAGCTTCAAAAAGCGCGTTTTTTGGTCAAAATACTGAGAGGTCCTAAAATAATTAGTGCAAGTATTTGCCCAAATGTCGCCGTTAATTTGAGCATTTACACCGCTGTTACGTTGTAGGCGTAAAGCGTACAATTCGCGGTATAATTGGTCGAATTTAGTCATTTCCAAACCTTCGACACTGTTTAATATTTCACTTACAGATAGTTGTAAACTCATTTTATTCTATTTAAAACACGAAAATAAAACGTTTCTCAGACGTTACCAAATCGATGAAGGTCCCCTCAGTATTTTGACGAAAAATGCTTAACACGCAAAAACAAAATAGCCTCAAGTCAAACTACGACTAAAGGCTATTTTGTTGTAAATCAATATCTTACAAATAAATAAAATTAATTATTAGTTGCCAACATTTCCTTCACCAACTCCGTTGTCAACGATTTCGGACGCTCCAACGGGAAGCCCAAAGCGCGTGACCAACAAGCCGCCGCCAAGACGCCAAGTGCGCGCGAAACGCCAAACATAACGGTGTAAAAACCATATTCTTTCATGCCGTAATGCACCAAAAGCGCACCTGAATGAGCGTCAACGTTCGGCCAAGGGTTTTTGATTTTGCCCATTGTGGAGAGAATCGGCGGCACAACGTCGAAGATTTGCCAAACGATTTTCACAATATCATCGTCCTTGCAATACTTTTCGCCGAAGGTTTTTTGCGCCGTAAAACGCGGGTCAGGCTTCCGCAAAACTGCGTGTCCGTAGCCGGGAATAACGCGACCTGAGGCTAAAGTCTGCTTGACGTATTCGCCAATTTGCTCATCCGTCGGCTTCGTTGTGCCGAGTGTTTCGACCATCTCAAAAATCCATTTTATCACTTCTTGATTCGCCAAACCGTGCAACGGACCCGCGAGCGAAGCCATTGCCCCACCGAAAGACAAATATTGGTCGGCGAGTGTCGAACCAATCAAATGCGTCGTGTGCGCCGACGCATTTCCGCCTTCGTGGTCGGCGTGAATGGTCATATATAAACGCATCAAATTTTTAAAATCGGGGTCGTCAAAACCCAACATATGCGCAAAATTGGCTGCCCAATCCAAACGGTCATTTGGTGCTGGCAACACGCCATTTTTGTACTTTCTACGGTAAACATACGCCGCAATCACGGGTAAACACGCGATTAAGTTCATCGAATCTTCATACGTCGCGTCCCAATATTCCGATTTTGGCATCCCTTCTTCGTAGCGTTTTGCAAAAACACTTTCGGTTTGCAAAGCGAAAATACCGACCGTAAATTGCGTCATTGCATGACTATCTTTTGGCATACCATTAATGGCATTGAAGACGTGCGCAGGAATATTCCGACGGCGTTCCCAATCATTTGTGAGCCATAAACACTCTTCGTCCGTCGGGATTTCGCCCGTCAACATCAACCAAAATAAGCCTTCGGGAAGTGGTTCTTTGCCGCGTCCCGTGGGCAATTTTTCTTGTAATTCAGGGATTGTAAAACCGCGAAAACGGATGCCTTCCTGGGCGTCGAGCAACGACGTTTCCCAAATCATGCTTTTAATGTCGCGCATACCGCCGTAGGCTTGGCTGAGGGTTACTTCGTCAATCACGCGGTCGCCGTGTTCTTTGAGCAGCGCTTTGATGTCGGCGGCGTGGGCCGTGGCTTTTTCTTTGAATTTTATTTTTAACGGATCCATGTTTGATAATGGGTTTTATACTGAGGGGTGTCCTCTTGCTTAAAAAAATGTAAAGTTCAAGTTAAATAGTATGTTTAAGGAGGATTTAATGATGAAATGTCTAATTAAAGTCTCACAAAAATTTCACAATCGATGATATTATTCCGACGTGTCAAATTTCTCGCAAAGCAACGCAATTAAATCAACACATATAGAAAACTGTATTTGTTTTTTTATAAAATAAAAAGCGATTAAAGAAAGTCGAAACGTCTTTAATCGCTCCTTTTTTTAACGATGAATGATAAATGTATGAATGATGAATAAAATTATTGGTAAACTCATCATTCATAACGCGTCGCTCATCATCAATTTTAAAACGCTAAGGCACCCAGTTGCTTGTTAACTTCAGTTTCAGGCACGCCTTGTTTTTTTAGATTTTGCGTGATGCGCGCCACTTTATCGGCGTTTTCGTTGCGCTGTTGCATAAAAATTTTCATTTGACGCGGGTCGAGCAACGTCGAAAATTCGTTGGCGGCCATGTCCATTGCGGTCAAACGTTTTTGAGCGTAAGCGGCCATATCCGTTGCTTTCATCGGCTCGATGTCGGCAAAGTTTTGCGCTTTTGTTTGCTGGATTTTAAGCGTTTCACGCGCTTGTTCGCCCGACAAATCGTACAATTTCACCAACGCTAAAGTGTTTTTTTGCGCAGCAGAAAAGTCTGGATTAACAGATTTGGCGGTATTTTTTTCCGCAGTTTGAGCAAAAACGCCGAGCGTTAAGGCCACATTTAAGACTATCAATAGGAATTTTTTCATCATTTATAATTTTGATTTACGGCACAATTTACAACGGACTTTAAATTAAAGAAATCCATTGCGTTCTATTTTTAAAAAAATGTTTACAGTTTGATTTGAAAAGCTATTTTTGCCGCCGAATTAGACGAATTTAAGTGGGACAATTAACTTTTAATGCTTAATTTTTGATTCAAAGGGACCCCTCAGTATAAAAGCGTTTTCGAACCTAAAAATTCGATAACTTTGACAAAGGAAATAAAATTTTACATCAAACCTAATAATTTAACAACTCATTGACAATGAATCTTTTAGAAAATAAAATTGCGCTTATAACAGGTGGCGCACGCGGCATCGGCGAAGCGATAGTTCGGCGTTTTGCGGCGCAAGGCGCGACGGTTGCTTTCACGTATGTGTCAGAGAATTCGGCAGAAAAAGCGCAGAAATTGGTGGACAAATTGACGGCGAGCGGCGCGACGGTCGTGGCGTTTCGTTCCGACGCGTCAAACTTCGCGGATGCCGAAAAATTGATTGGCGATGTGACAAAAGCGTTCGGTCGGCTTGATGTTGTGGTCAATAATGCGGGCATCACGCGCGATAATTTGATGATTCGCATGACGGAACAGCAATGGGACGAGGTGATGAGCAGCAATTTGAAGTCGGTTTTTAACATGACAAAACACGCTTTGCGACCGATGCTCAAACAACGCAGCGGGTCTATCATTAATATGTCGAGTGTCGTGGGCGTTTTTGGCAACGCAGGGCAAGCAAATTACGCGGCATCGAAAGCGGGTATTTTTGGTTTTTCAAAATCAATCGCTAAGGAATATGGCAACCGCAATATCCGTTGCAATGCGATTGCGCCCGGCTACATCGAAACCGAAATGACGCACGGTTTGACGGACGAAGTAAAGGCGAATTTCATGAAAAGCATTCCGCTCGGCCGCATGGGTTCGGGCGAAGAAGTGGCGGATGCGTGCGTGTTTTTGGCATCCGATATGAGTCGTTATGTGTCGGGTCAAACGTTGAGTGTTTGTGGCGCTCTAAATTGTTAGAGAATACATAAAATTACGTATTTTTACATAAAATTAAATAAAAAAAATGAATAATTCCCTTAAAAATATTGCGAATACTGAGGGGGTCAATGCTTCCGAAAAAAAGGAAGGTTTTGTGGCCAATTTAAAGTACGCTTTGGTGGGTGCTTTCTTCGGCATTGTGTTCGTCAAAGCGGAGATAGTTTCTTGGTTTCGGATTCAGGAAATGTTCCGCCTGCAAGCCTTTCATATGTACGGTGTGATTGGCACGGCGGTCGTGGTGGCAGCTGCGTCCGTATTTATTCTAAAAAAATACAATGTAAAAACCCTTCAAGGTGAACCAATTAAGTTCGCGCAAAAAGAAATGCACAAAGGCGTTGTCATTGGTGGCTTGATGTTTGGCTTCGGTTGGGCATTGACGGGCGCGTGTCCCGGACCACTTTACGCACAGATTGGCGCGGGATTTCCCGTTATCATTGTGTCGCTTTTGAGTGCCATTTCAGGCGCGTTCGCTTATGGTTATTTTCAGAAAAAATTGCCGCATTAAACGCTTAATTCTAATAGTTTTTAACGCTGAATTCTAATTGATTTTAACGCTGAATTCTAATAGTTTTTAACGCTGAATTCTAATTGAATTATTGAATTAAAAAAGCCTTTTGCATTGCGCAAAAGGCTTTTTTAATCGAGGACATTGCCATTAATTACACCAATTCTTCAACGCCTTTTTCTGCATAAGCAGCGGTTGAAATGGTTTGCCATTCGTCGATAATTAAGCGCGTCATTTTTAGTAATAAATCATCGGGAAGATTGTCGGGTAAGCCGTCAAGCGTTCGTGAAATGACGCTTTTTAAAGGCATAGCAGGCGTTTCCTCGCGTAAGTTCATCACTTTTCTAACGACTAAATGCTCAACGGAAGCTGCGTATTTTGCAGGAAAAAGAGTACCCGTAGGCTTATTTTTTAGAAAAATGATGGCTTCGTGGAAATGCGCTAATTCGGGCATTTCCAATGCTTCATCAAAAGTCCGTGTTTTAGATTTTCTATTATTTTCCATTACTTTTATTTTAAGGATAATTCAAAACTGTCGTAAGTTTTTGAGGGTAAATAGGCTTCTTTTCTCCTACCAAGATAAGCAATAATATTGAAAAACGGGTCGATGTCTTTAAAATGTCTTTAAAATGTCTTTGAAAAACAATACTGTATAACTTTTTTCGCTTTTCGTCAATAGGTTTTATTATGACGATTGATTGGGGATGATTATCGAAAAATTCATACGTTATTTTTGCAACCGTGGCAATTACTTTTACCACATCTTCATTGTTTGACATGACAGAATCGTCAATATGCCCATTTTAAAAATCGCCAAAACCTAAATTCCAATCATTATTTATCAAATGTGTAAATTCCACAAATTTCAATATTTTACCTTTGATTCCTTCGCTAACAAATAGATAACTTTCGTCAGTAGTTGACGCAATGTATTGGTAATGTTCTTTGATCATATTGTTCTCTTTTTAGTAGGTTTATCGACTGCTTGTTTTAAATCTTGAAGCAAATATACACTTTTTTCTGAAAAAAAAACCTCACGGTAAACGTCATTTTCAAATTCTAAATATCAAATTTGGCTCTTGAAATTTGAAATCAGGTACCTAAAAAGGCTTTTATACTGAGGGGTCCCTTTTTCAAAAAATTAAACGTATTTTTGCGCCCAATTTCAATATTAATAAAAAAAGAACAATGTTATACGATAGCAACCCAACAATTGACGGCATCATGGGCGATAGCAAAAAGATGCACGAAGAGGCGCGGCAGGGCGAGGTTTTGTTCGCCGAATTTGCAGCACCGAGTGACGCGGGGAAAAAATTTTATATCGAAAGTTATGGTTGTGCCATGAATTTCTCGGATTCTGAAATCGTCGCTTCGATTCTCGGTGGCGTCGGTTATCGTCCGACGCGGGTTTTGGAGTCTGCCGATTTGGTGTTGATAAATACGTGTTCGATACGTGAAAAAGCGGAAGATACGGTTAGAAAACGCTTGCAAGTCTTCAATAAAATCAAAAAAGGACGTCCGCAAATGCTCGTCGGCGTTTTAGGTTGCATGGCAGAACGGCTGAAATCTAAGTTTTTGGAAGACGAAAAATTGGTGGATTTGGTCGTCGGTCCCGATGCTTATCGCTCGTTGCCCGACTTAATTGCGACGGCAGAAGACGGCGAAAAAGGCATCAATGTGTTCCTTTCGAGAGAAGAAACCTACGCCGATATTGCGCCCGTTCGCTTAGATTCCAACGGCATTACGGCGTTTATCAGCATCATGCGCGGTTGCGACAATATGTGTTCGTTTTGCGTTGTGCCTTACACACGCGGTCGCGAACGCAGCCGAGAGCCGTTCAGTATTCTCGCCGAAGCGCAGGATTTATTCGAGCGCGGCTACAAAGAAGTGACGCTTTTGGGGCAAAATGTGGACAGTTTTAAGTGGAAAAACCCCGAAACGGGCGAGGTGACGCATTTTGCAGAACTCTTGGAAAGCGTGGCGCGGGTGAGTCCAAAGTTGCGCGTGCGTTTCTCAACGTCGCATCCAAAAGACATTACCGACGACGTTTTATTCGCCATGACGCGCCACGAAAATATCTGTAAATACATCCATTTACCCGTTCAATCGGGCAATTCGCGGGTGTTGAAATTGATGAATCGGACGTATGACCGACCTTGGTATGAAGAAAAAGTGCGTAGAATTTACGAAATTATGCCCGATTGCACCATTTCAAGCGATATGATTACGGGTTTTTGCACCGAAACGGAGGAAGACCATCAAGATACGTTGAGCATAATGAAGTACGCGAAATTTATTTATTCATATATGTATTTTTACTCCGAGCGTCCTGGTACGCTTGCCGCAAAAAAATACGCCGACGATATTCCACAAGACGTGAAAAGTCGCCGATTGGCAGAAATTGTGGCTTTGCAACACGAAATCGCTTGGGCGAATAATCAATTCGATTTGGGCAAGACCTACAAAGTTTTGATTGAGGGCAATTCAAAAAAATCGGATGCTGAGTTCAAAGGACGCAATTCCAACAATAAAATGCTCGTTTTTCCAAAAGTTGACGGCGTTAAAGCGGGTGATTATTGCTTCGTCAAAGTCAACGAAGTGACGAGCGCGACTTTGAAAGGAGAGATTGTTTTTTTGAATTAAAAATTAAGAATTAAGAATTAAAAAGCCGTCGCGATGATTCGAGACGGCTTTTTTCGCGCTTTGTACTAAGGGGTCCCTTTTTCTATCTTATTTTACCCACTCACTATTCAGCCTTTTTTTTTATGCTTTTCTATGATTTCCTCGACTTGCTTTACTGTTTCTTTGGTGGCAGTAGCGATATGTTCAATTGAAATGTTCAATTTCCAGAGTTCCATAATTATTTCTATTTTTGCTTCTTTAAGCAAGTCTTTCACGTCTTCCATTTCTGTTTCCTGATAGCTTGCCAATTTTCTAAGACGTGCCACAAATGCGTCGTATTCTTTTCTTTCCTCAGGTGTTAATTTAAGTTTATTCAATTTTTCTTTAGCTTCGGACAATCCTGCTGCGGTAAATTCGTCTTTCACTTCTCCCGTTTTGAAAAAGTAAATCCATTCGTCCAATTCATCGTGGACTTGTTCTTCATCGAAGATACCTGCCTTAATTATCCAATATTCAGGATATATTTGAAAAACGTTTTGTTTTCCATAGAAATCTTTTTGTTTATCAGAAAGCGTTAAAACATCGCCTTTGTGAATCCCTAAAAAAGTGTTTGTTCCATGATAAACATAGTCTTGTCCTTGCCCTAAGTCGAAATAGGCAATTGTAACGGAGATTACTTTTTTTACGTCCGCATACGCCTTGCCTTCTTTAATGTATTCAGCAATAACTTTTGACGTACCATATAGAATACGATGAAAATAGTCATATTCTTTTGTATTTTGAACTTCGATAATAATGAGTTCACCTTTGGCATTTTCAACCAAAATGTCAACATCATTGTATTTATCGTCTTGCGTTTCTTTATTGGCTTGGCTACTCAAAATCTGCTTTATTGTCACTTTTTCGCTCAATAAAACAGATAGGAAGCCCTCTAAGACGCTGTAATTCGCCTTATCACGAAGCAGATGCTTCATTGCCCAATCGAATCTTACTAATTTCATTGTCATGTCATCATATTTTGATGCAAAAATAAGGGGAAAGCCTTAATTCGGTGCAAAAAGTGTGGTTTTTATCAAATTATTTACTTCTCGTCCTTTTTTTAGTCGTCACTCACGTCAAAATAAGTAAAAATGGCTTCTATACTGAGGGGTCCCTCTTTGATTATAAAATCTCAAATAACCCACAAAGACATTCCCAAAATCACCATCAGAAGCACTAAAACCCCAATGGCGGGGATTAAATCGTCCTCTTTGTACTTCAAATTGATGTAAATCGCACCAATTAAAATGATGGTGTAAATTGCGCCGCAAACAAGCCGCGTTTGCGGAAATAAGAGCCCAATGGATGCGCCCATTTCGGTCAATCCTAAGCCTTGCATAAACCACATTGGAAAGCCCCAACGGGTGAAATCGGTTACTTTTTTATCGTTTTTGATGACTTTTAAGCCACCAAAATACTGAGCGGGCGCGATGAAAATCGCGCATAAAACGTAGAAAATAATAAGTGAAATTGTCATTTTTACTGAATTTTAATTGATTAAAAACACAAAGTAAAATGCAGCGCATGACAGCCTTATGTCAGGGGTATAAAAGTATCTTTTAGGATTTGCGATTTATTTTTCTTTGGTCAATCCAATCTTGATAACTGATTTTGTGCGGCTCAAATTTTTCGTCTAATACGTTCATTTCCAACATTCTATCAAATCTGAAAGTCCTAAAATCCTTTCGCAAACGACACCACGCTATCAATATCCAATTTTCCTCCATGCTGTTGTAAAGGGCAAAAGGCTCGACAATTCTCTCCGTTTTCTCGGGGTCTTTCGGCGATTGATAAGACAGTTTTATGAGGTTAAAATTGGTCAAAGCCGATTGAATAATGACCAAATAATCGCTCGTCCGAATGTGTTCAATCGGATGTCCGAACAGCACTCTTTTGGACAATAAATTGACCTTCTCTTTTGTCGAATGTCTCAGAACGGATTTGATTTTTGCAATGGCTTCGGTGTAATGTTTTACCAATGACGCATCTTTATTTTTTATTATCAATAATTCCGACGTTATCAAAGCATTAGCTTCCGATTCGGTGAACATAACGGGTGGCAATCGGTAGCCTTCCATCAAGGAATAACCCTTGCCTTCTTCCGTAAATATCGGCACACCCGCTTCTTCCAAAGCCCGAATATCGCGGTAAATTGTTCGCACACTGACGTTGAATGTCTTCGCCAATTCGGTCGAAGTCAACAAGCGTTTTGTTTGCAATTGGGTTAAAATTGCGGTCAATCGAGAGAGTCTTGACGTGTCGTTTTCCATTTTTTTACTCTTTTTTTTAGATAATATGCTATTTGAAGGACCCCTCAGTATAAAAGCTAAAAAGCCGTTCTGAGGATGTCAAAACGGCTTTTTTAGTGCTTTATACTGAGGGGTCCCTTTTCAAATTATTTAATTTAAAAACCCGCCGATTGCCCATCTTTCCGACTCTCCGAAGCGCCAAAATAAACCTTAGAAACGGGGTCGAAACGAATCGCTTGATAGCCGCCGTAGCTGCCCGGGGTTGCCCAACCGACTTTGTGTCCCATCTGCATCAAAGCGCGAATTGTCTCAAACGGAATCCCACTTTCGAGCGTAATTGTACCGCCGCCGCGTTCTTGTTTTTCGCCCGTCGGTTCGCTGCTGCCTTGGTGGTCAATGCGGGGTGCATCGCCCGCTTCTTGGCTATTCATGCCAAAATCAATCATATTCATCAAAATTTCGACGTGTCCTAATGGCTGAAATGAGCCGCCCATGACCCCAAATGACATGAACGGTTTGCCATCTTTCATCACAAAAGCGGGAATAATCGTCTGAAAAGGGCGTTTGTGGGGCGCATAACTGTTCGGTTTGCCTTCTTCCAAATCAAACAATTGTCCACGGTCTTGGAACATAAAACCCAATCCGTCCGCCGACATTCCCGAGCCAAATCCGCGATAATTGGATTGAATCAGCGAAATCATATTGCCTTCGCCATCGGCAACGGTCATATAAATCGTGTCGCCTTCTTTGAGGTTCGGATTGCCCGCTTCCACGGTCGAAGCCGCGCGATTTAAGTTGATAAGTTTACGGCGTTCGGTGGCGTATTCTTCGGAAATCAATCTGCCAACAATGCCTTTTTTCATATAATCCAAATCGGCGTAAAACTTAGCGCGGTCTTCAAATGCCAACTTCTTTGCTTCAACAAAAAGATGAATATGCTCAGGTGAACCAAACGTAATTTTTGAAAAATCATACCCCCTCAGTATCGTGAGCATTTGGAGCGCCGCAATGCCTTGTCCGTTCGGTGGCAACTCAAAAACATCGTAGCCGCGATAATTCACAGAAACGGGGTCAAGCCAATCTGATTGATGGTCTGCAAGGTCGCGTTTGGTCAAAAAACCGCCATTTTTCTTGAAAAAAGCGTCAATGACGTCCGCAATTTCACCTTTATAGAACACATCTCTCCCACCCTTTCCAATCTTTTCGAGGGTGTTGGCAAGGGTCGGATTCTTGAAAATTTCACCGCGTTTTGGCGCTTTTCCATTCGGCAAAAGGTAGGCTTGAACGTTCGGATATTTGCCGTAGGCGTTCTCCACGTTGCGCCAAGAATGCGCCGCTTCATCGGCAACGGCAAAGCCATTTCGGGCATAGTTGACGGCATAACTGAGGTTATCTGCCATTGGTTTTTTGCCAAATTTTTGATGCAAAGTAAACCAAGCATCCACCGCCCCGGGAACAGAAACGGGCAAAACACCCGTCGGTGGAATGAACTTAATGCCCCGTTTTTTGAACGTATCCATCGTCAAGGAATAAGGCGAACGACCCGAACCATTCAAGCCATGCAATTTGCCCGTTTTTGCTTCGTACACAATTGCATACAAATCGCCACCGATGCCATTTACGTGTGGTTCGACGACGCCCAAAACGGCGTTTGCCGCAATCGCCGCGTCAATCGCCGATCCGCCTTTTCGTAACACGTCAATTGCGGCTTGCGTTGCCAAAGGTTGGCTCGTACACGCCATGCCGTTTTGCGCCATGACTTCGGTGCGCGTTGCGAAAGCACGTCCGACGGGTCTGTCTTGCCCATATACTGAGGGGTCCCCCAAAAACAATAACACATTGATAATGAAGCACTTAAAGAGTGTTTTTAACTGCATGATTTTTAAGTTTTTAATGATTGAAATTTAAAAAAATAGAATTTAGAGTGGTAAAAATAGAAAAAGTACGCACACTTTCTGCGTAAAATAAAAATGCGCTAACCGTTTTTAGCGGTTAGCGCATTTTTATTCGATAAGCGTTTTAAAGCTTTATTTTTCGCTGTCTAATTCATTGAAAAACAGCGTAACTTCTGCAATTGAATAACCAAGAATATCCGCAATTTTTTCCAAAGAAAAACCGTGTACGCGCATATTATGCACCGTAGTTTTTCTTTTAATACGCCTTTCTTTGGCGGCTTGTTGCGCGGCTTGTACTCTCGCATCAGCCTCTAAATTAGCCGCCAATTTAGCCGCGTCGGTAGCTTGCTTGATAATAATTTCCGAGATACCCATATTTTTTTCAAATTTAATAAGTTCATCAAATTGACGCTCAAATGTAGCCGTTATTTCTGCTTTTTCAAAACTAACATACCTTTTTATGAAGTCTAAAAGCTGACGAATTTTGTTTTTATCCACATTTTTAGACAAAAGACGGCGCATCAAATCCAATTTGCATTCCATCAAATCTTCTTCCGACAATTTTCCGCGTTTTTTCTGAATTGCCCAATAAGCCGTAAGAATTGCTGCATCAAAAAGGTTGTCAGAAGCCGCAAGTTCAATCGGGTTTTGTGCCATAATTTTGTAAACTGGAAATTTGCAGTACAGTTCTAAACCCATACAATTTACCTCAAAAATAGAGGGCATATATTTCGGATTTGAATCCGTCAAAAGAATAAGCACCGTGATATTGTCGCCGTAAAGGTCAAAAAGACGGTAATAATACACAAAATTACGCCTACCAAACAAATCGTCTTGGTAGCCTTGGGCTTCAAAATGAATGTACAGCATTCGAGTTTCGCCCGTGCCTTTGAGATGGACGCGCAACAATTTGTCCACTATCTTCAGTCCAATTTCTGAATCATGGTGCAGTTGGGCGAGTTCTTTGTCCAAAAATTCAATCGGCGTTTCATGCGCTAAATCAATGTACGGATAGACGTCAGGATAGATTTTTTTGACAAATTCAAATGGGAAATCTTCTATTGCGCCTTGCCAAAGCGCGTCATTTGTCTGCATAGTTCGGTCTGTTTTTATCGTTTTAAAATCGTTTTAAAATCGTTTTAAAATCGTTTTAAAATCGTTTTAAAATCGTTTTAAAATC
>JAYUKJ010000327.1:0-4286 GCA_043764555.1 Saprospiraceae bacterium | reverse complement strand
GATTTACTAAATTCGACGGATTGAATTTTTGACATTTCTACCGTTCCATCATTGTCCACCATTTTTAAACGGTAAAAAAGGGTCGAAAACGGCGTTTGTACTGAGGGGCCTGTTTTTGACAAATCATCCGTCGCCCCATAATTATTTTGATTACCATTTTTTGCCTTTACCGTTTCTATCTTTTCAAAAACTTGTCCATCAACGCTCCGTTCAATATCAAAACGCTCAATATTTTTCTCTTCACCTGTTTTCCAAGTTAATGTAACTTGCTGATTTCCCCTTGCTTTTGCGGTAAAATCAATCAATGACAAAGGTAAAACCGTACTTGTTGTGGCGTATTTTGACACAAGTCGAACGTAAGCCGCTTGATAATAAATCCCTGGCTCGGTGATTTCCCACGAGTTTTCGGGATAACTGGTGTTCCAATTTTTATATTTTTTCAAAACGGGTTGACCCGAAAAATAGCTATTCGTTCCACCATAACTGTTGTTGAAACCGCCTGTTATCAAGCCGGGAATGGGATTTTGATCAAAAGCTGTGCCGTCGCCCGTCCACGCGTGATAGATTTCAGTGGTCGATTTTTCCGCCCCAATGTTTGCTACATTCGACAACATGGTATAACTCAACGGATTGACGCCGTGCATAAAATGCAGATAATCAAGTGATTGCGTCCTAAAATTGGCATGACTGCCCGCCGTTTGGTTGTACCGAATCATGCTTTCATACATCACGCCCAACAAAGCCTTGTGCAAATTATTGCCCCACACGTAATCGGCATCTTTCATGTATGCCCGATAAGCATCCGTTTTATTGGTAAAATTTGGGAAGAAATCACCGTTCCCCGTTGTCGAACTGTTGAAACGGCTCAAAATATTACTTTTCACCGTCGCATCTCCCCCACTCAAAGTGGTATAAAACAAAGCAATATCGCCGTAAGTGCCTTCAAATGTGTAGAAATAATACCACGCATAAGGGTGTAAATCGGCATAAGTTGTCTCAAAATGCGTTTTATAAGCCGCTGTTCCCGTTGCCGCGTAGAGCAAAGCCGCCGCACAGGTTTTCCGCGCCGCCGTCTCATAGGTACTCACTTCGGGCGATGCACTGCTGAAACCCGTGTTTGCATATGTCACGCTGCCGTTCGCCGATGCCCACGTCCATGCCAATTCCGCTTTTGTTCTAAGGGTCGTTGCGTAAGCCGAAAGACTCGGAATGTCCTTAAATACCAAGTACGCATGGGCAAAAACTGACGCCACCGTCAAAGTTGAAGACGTAGAAGCTGCACCATAATAATGTGCCGCCGCATCAGCATTAGGTGGAGAAGCCGATTGGAAACTCGTCACGCTGACCTTCGACAATACCGAGCCATCCGATTGTTGCATCTTCAAAAGCCAATCCAGCTCCCATTTTATTTCGTTCAAAATGTCGGGAACGCCGTCGCTACTCTCTGGAATGCCCAAATTATCGGTAAATACTGAGGGGGCCTCTTGGTAAGCAAAAAGTAAATTGTGAAGCGGCGTGTACGTAAAATTCACGTATTTATTGTAATCACCCGCATCGTGCCAACCACCCGACAGATTTTTCTCAGTCGCCGCATTCGATTGATCCGTTGCTGAACGGCACGCCAAATCTTGACTTGTGCCAACGTGACAAGCCGCGTGTGTCCACGTGCCGCCGTGCGTTGCCGTGATTGCCGTGCCGCAACGTTGGTAAAAAAAAGCTTTACTTGCCGCTTGCAAGGGGTTTGTAAAAACGTTATTATTTATGCTAAAACGATACGAGCCTACGTTATTTGTTGGGTCGTAAACGTAATAATCACCCGCAGTTGTGAAGCTTGAAAAATCGAACCACCAGACTTTATCGCCCGACTGACCGTGCGTTGCTCCGCCGTTCCAAGCCGTAATTGCGCCCGAAAAAACCTCTGCATCGTCGCTCCAACGTCGAATTTTGAGCGTCGAAGCGGGGGTATAAGTGCTGGGCGAACCCGCACCAGATTGTGGTTGCGCGATAACGGCGACTTTGGTATCAGCGGAGCGATAACCAAATTGGTCGATTTTTATATTTTCGGAAATTGTGGTGGGCGCAGCGTTTAAGTCCGTCAAAACGCCTAATAAAATTAGAAAAATGAGTTGTTTAAGCATAATAAATTATTAAATGGAATGACAAAAAAAAAGACTTTTCTTTTTAGACAGCAATAGACAATTTCTTTTACAAGATATCTTTTTAACTCCTTCTAAATTACCGTTGAGACTTGCCGTCTCTCTGAACGATGGCATAAAAGTAAGTTATTGTTTGAAACCATCAAATATTTGTCTCAATATTTTAGCATCTGTATTTTTTTACGGAATCATCGGTTATTTATCGCAACGCAAACTTGACGCGGGTTTTAAACCCTGTCCATTACCCACATCTTTTTCAACGTTTAAGCGCACATTCCCGAAGGGAATTTATGTTTATAGGAACAAGATGCAAATAGATGTCCCAAATCCCGAAGGGATTGTATGTATTTGCCGTACATTTTTACATACAATCCCTTTGGGATTTGGGAAAAACGCTTGTGTTGTCGTCCTATAAACATAAATTCCCTTCGGGAATGGGCATAAATAAAAGATGTGGGTAATGCACAGGGTTTGAAACCCGCGTCAGATTTTAGTTTAAAAAATAGTTATACCTAAATTCAAAAACTAGGAATTGATTTAAACTATATTGCTTTCAAACCATTGACAATCAATTTATTGCACTTTGAAATCTGAAATTTCAAATTTGAAATCTTCTTAAACAGGACATGAAATATTTAAAAATTTTACTCTTCATAGTAGGCCCCTCAGTATTTTTGACATCTTGCAGCAAAATGCTCATGAAAGCCGATGCCCGCAACACACCGACAAATTGCTTTGAAACGCTTTGGAAAACGGTGGATGAAAATTACGCTTTTTTTGACTATAAAAAAATTGATTGGCCAGCCGTTCACGCCAAATACCGTCCGCAAGTGACGGATTCGATGCACCAAGACTCGCTTTTTCGCGTCCTCGCTTCCATGTTGAGTGAGTTACGAGATGGCCACGTCAATTTGTCAAGTGGTTTCGACCGCTCGCGCAATTGGTCGTGGAAAGACGATTTTAAGGACAATTACAACCCCAATTTCGTTTATCGCAACTACATGAAACGCGATTTTATGATAACGGGCGCGCTCTACAATCAAATGCTCGACGATTCTATTGGTTATATTCGTTATGCGTCTTTTGGCAATTCGATTAGCGAGAGCGACTTGAATTTTGTCATGAAACGCTTTGAAAATGCCAAAGGGATTGTCATTGATGTCAGAGACAACGGCGGCGGCTCGATGTCTAATATCTTCAAAATCATGAGCCGTTTCGTAGAAACCAAGACGCTCGTCGGTTACATTCAGTTCAAAAAAGGCAATAAACACGACGATTTTACGGAAAAACAACCCCTTTTTGCGACGCCTCGAAAAGGCAAACCCACTTTCACAAAACCCGTTGTCATTCTCATCAATCGCGGTTGTTACTCCGCCACGACGCATTTTGCGGCTTATATGTCCCTTTTGCCTAATGTCACTTTGGTCGGCGACCGCGTAGGCGGCGGCGGCGGCATTCCGATTTCCCGCGACTTACCCAATGGTTGGCAATACCGTTTTTCGGCCACAATGCAGACTTTACCCGACGGTACGCAAATTGAACACGGCGTTGATCCAAAAGTAAGCGTCGAAACTGGGGCGAAGGAAGAATTGGAGGGTAAAGATGCGATTATTGAAAAAGGTATAGAGGTCATTCGGTTAGAAACGGAGAAGCGGAAAAAAGTATAAACAACAAGCCCCCCCTCAGTATTTTTTCCAATTTTAACATTTTTTTCATACTTGTAAGCGCAATAATTTCCCATCTTCGGAGTTTTTACACCCTATCAACGCCGCGTTTTCTCCTTCAAATTGCGCGGCTTTTTTCCACGTCATTTTTTTCAAACAAAACTAGGGTACTATCGGCATAAAATCGACACTTATTAATGATGACTTATCAATGATGAACGATGAATGATAAATGATGAATTGTATAATTTATTGTAAATCAATTCAAAATCCTTCAAAATACTGAGGGGTGCTTGGCGATTCGTTCAAAAATTCATCATTTATCATTTATACTTCATCATTACTTTTGGGACTTCACTTTTCTAAAATTTTTAAACCGAGATTTAAAATGACGCGCACACTTTTGATTGCGGCCTTCGGCTGCCTCCTTCACTTTTCCACTGCTGCCCAATGTCTTGAAGGCGAT
>JAYUKJ010000326.1:0-1320 GCA_043764555.1 Saprospiraceae bacterium | reverse complement strand
ATTGTGGGCAAACTACTGAGGGGTCAAAAAGGGACCCCTCAGTATAAAAGCGAAAAAGCACGGAATTTGTCGGTCTCGGCGGCTTGGTGTGGCAATATGAATAGACGCTCAAAGACCACCTCGGCAACACCCGCGTCACCTTTGCGGACGCGAACAACAACGGCACGATTGAGCCGAACACGGAGATTTCTCAAATCAATCATTACGCGCCTTTTGGGTTGAATTTAGAAGGGAATTGGAATGGGGCAAGTGCCGATGCTAAGAATAAAATGCAGTACAATGGCAAGGAGTTGCAAACGGATTTTGGGCTTGATTGGAATGACTACGGCGCGAGGATGTATGACCCGGCGATGGCAAGATGGACAACGATTGACCCTTTGAGCGACAAAATGCGGAATTACTCACCCTATAATTATGCGTTTAATAATCCGACGCGGTTTATTGACCCTGATGGAAGGTCTCCTTGGGAGGGTCATAAGGATTTGAATGAAGCAGAGGAATGGGGAAGAGTTGCACAAAAAGACAACGACCAAAGAAAAGCTGATGGAAAGAAAAGAGATGAAATAAAAAATTTCGTAGAGAATGGTCTTAAAGGTAAAGCAGTCGGGTCGGCTACCACTATTGTCGGTGTCAATGCAACGGAAAAGAGTACAGGAAAGACACATACGGCTTCGCAAACGTTTAAATCAGAAATGCAAAAAAGCGGTGGCACCTATGATACGCCTCAAAAATTTGGCTCTAAACAAAAAAGTCATGCTGATATAGATTTGGAATCGGATGTTAGCAAAGACGATAAAGGCAATCTTTCTATTCGTTTAGATATTGATGTAACGGCTACGAAAACAGGGTTAGAACATTCTTCTAGCGCAAATGGGCAGTTTTCAAGTTATAGCGTAACTACAACACAAGAAGTGGGCGGCAATATTTCAAGGTTTATGGCTTATTTTATATTTGATAAAAATAGCTTTGAGTTAAAAGAACAATATGCCTCCCCTCACATGATGAATATGAAAGACGAATTTACGGTTACGCCGTTTTCTAGGATTAGGTGGGAAAACAGTAATTGTAACTATACCAATAATGGTTGTGATACAGGGATTATATCAGGAACTAAACATAATTAGTTATGCTCGTCCATAGTAGGTTTTGTGCAAATGTTAAGTGTTTCATCAGAGTAAATGCACAAAATCTACTGTGGAAAGCATAATTAAAAATAAAAATTCAATAGACTTGTTGTAAGTTGATAATCAATTAGTTATAAAAGCTCATTTTAAAACCAATTGATTATTAGTGAATTAAGAATTAAAATTATAAATTATA
>JAYUKJ010000325.1:0-1321 GCA_043764555.1 Saprospiraceae bacterium | reverse complement strand
CGCCAATTAGCATTGTCGGCGAAAAAATCAACCGCCCGACGCTCAAAATCATTGCCCAATTCTCGACCTTTTTTCTCCTGTTTTTCGAGGCGATTCTGATAGTCCGATGTCTTCTCGTAGGCACTTTTCAAAGACCATTTCTCCAAACCTTTCTTAATGTAAGCCGATTTTCGCTCTTGTACTGAGGGGGTCCTAAAAAACCGAACGTAGCCGTCTCGACTGCCCGCGGCGACCGTCTTGCCGTCGGGCGAAAAACGGACACATTCAACTTCCGCCGTGAAAATAGTCGCCGACAAATCTGCCACCATTTCACCCGTTGCCAAGTCCCAAACGTACACCTTTCTGTCACCGCCTGCCGTTACAACTAATTGATTATCAGGACTAAAGCCGGTTGCCCAAACGTCGGATGTGTGCGCCGAAAAGGTGAAAATCTCTCGTTTTTGAGCCAATTCCCAGACGCGTCCTTTGTTATCCCACGCGCCTCCCGCAACAAATTTCCCGTTGCTCGAGTACTGCGCATCCCAAACTTCGTCGGTGTGACCGTTCAAAATGTACTTCTGTTCCCAAGTTTTGGTATCCCAAGCGCGGATACTTTTGTCGCCACTGCCCGTCAACAATTCGGTGCCTGTCGGGTTGAACGCAACGGTCGTGACGTTGTCCAAATGCGCCGTTATTGTCGTTACGAGTTCGCCAGACAATACGCTATATATGTTCGCTGTACCATCCCAACTTGCGTCGGCGAGCAATTTGTTGTCGGGACTGAAGGCAATGTCACGCACGTAATCGCGGTGTGTCGCGACTTTGTAGAGCAAGTCGCCCGTGATAGCATCCCACAAAATTGTTTTGTTATCAACGCCGCCACTCGCAATAAAACGCGCATTTGGACTGTATTTCACGGCAACAACGTTGTCGGTATGCCCTTTGAAAGTCATCAGTTTTTTACCCGTTGCGGCGTCCCAAACGATAACTTCGTTGGTTTGACCGCCCGTAACGAGGCGTTTTCCGTCGGGACTGTAATCTAAAGCGATAACAGCCGCCGCCGTCTTGATAGAACTTGTAAGAAAAGTCGTGTCGGCTGCGCTATTGGCAAAAAGTCCGCTTAATGTCAAGCAGAAAAGACCGATAAATGAAGTTTTAAGCATAATATTAATGATTTTTAATGAATTTTTAAAGTGTGGAATTTCGTAGTTTTAATGACTTCATAAATATTACTGTACAAATTGCTTTTTACAAGGTTTACGCACTGTTTTCCGCTGCGCGAAAAAGGCGTGCGTCAGAAAAATCTATCGGGGCGAGCGTGTTTTTTATAAAAATCTTCGAT
>JAYUKJ010000324.1:0-4414 GCA_043764555.1 Saprospiraceae bacterium | reverse complement strand
ACCTAATGCGATGCCTCCCGTCGTTGTGGATACGAGCGTTGTTAGCTCAAGTAAAACCCTACCACGATTGACAACCAAGCAACGCAATGCCATCATCTCACCGACTAAAGGGTTTGAAATTTACAACATAACGCTTAATAAAAAACAAGTATATATGGGGTCTAAATGGAAGACAGTTCCATCGAATTGAGTTGCGCAGAATAAGTATTTTACGTAAAAAAAGTGCCGTTATACTGAGGGGTCCTATTTTGTAGGTATTTTTAAAAAAAAGTACAATAGCTTTTGGAGAGGTTTTAATTTCCCAACAACTATTGGTAATCAATGAATTACAAACTTGGCACTTTGAAGTTAAATATATCTAAAGGCTTTTCCACACAATTTCAGCATCGCGCCAAACATCATAATCCTTGGCGTATAAAAAATTTAATCGCTGAATTGTCGGTGCGTTTGGTTCTGTCAAATTAGCGGCATTGAGTGGTGAAAATACACCCGTTTTTAGTTTTGGGAAATGCTCCGAGGCGCCCGTTTCGTTGGGCGTTGTTTGAATGGCATAAGCGACCCACGTTTTAGCACCCGTGAAAACAGACCATAGATTTTTCAGAAAAACGGTTTTGTTTCTGCCAAAAAGTAGAAAAAATGGTACTATTAAACAAATTGATAGACAAGTAGTTACGTCAAAAATACGTTTGTTTCGGCGATGGATCGGCTGCGCAATATTGAACCGAATGTCAATTGTGTATAGCTCCCCTTTCGTGTTTTTATCCGACGAACCAATGATTGACAGGCTTTCTTCTGGCACAATGCGCATATCGATACCCGCGCCGAGTTGACTCATCCACACCATAATGTCGTTCGCAGCAATGTCGCGGCTGCAAAAAATGACTTCTTCCACGCGATAAATCCGAATAATTTCGCCCAATTGACGCAGACTGCCGAGAAAAACGTCGTGTTCAGTCGTTTCATCAGGACTCACAATTCCGATGAAATTTTTTGAGACATTGGCATGATTCAACAGTGTCCGCACGCGCTCAGCTTCGGTTTTTGAACCGACAATGACGAGATTTTGGACCCCCTCAGTACCGAGCTTAAAATTTCGATTTTTTAGGAAATGTAATAAAAAACGAACGCCAATCAACGCAATTGCTGCCCATAAAGCGCCTAAAACAATCAACATACGCGAGGAACGGAACGGCATATCCAAAAAACCATAGACCGCCGCCGCCGCAAAAGTGCCAACAAACAGACCCCTCAGTATGCGGCGCAAAGAAACGGGTAAATCGTAGCCGCCACTCATGTAAACCATTGACAACCAGAGTGTTATGTAAATGGGTGCGTTGACGATTAGAAAAATCGGTTGAATGTGTTGTGGATTATCGAAATAATAATTTGACCAGAAGTTTTTGAGAAAAAACAAGCCTATAAAAATTAAAACGGCGTCTAAAATCGGCAAATAAATTCTTCTCAAAAGGCTCGTTGCGACCGTCAAAGCGGCGCGAAACCAAACCGCTGCTTGCATCAAAGCAATAAAAGACGTGGCTTCTTGCCCTTGAAAATGTTTTTTTGCAAAAATTATCATCGCCCCGTAAAATACGCGGACGTAGTTCAAACTGCCTTTTTTGGTGGACTCACCTTTGTAGTGAATAATGGTCGTATCTGAATAATAATAATTCTTAAAACCGCCCTTTACAATACGATACGATAAATCAATGTCTTCTCCGTACATAAAAAACGCTTCGTCAAGTAGTCCAATTTTATCTAAAACAGACTGCCGAAGGAGCATGAAAGACCCTACTAACACGTCAATTTCATGGTTTTCAAACGCCGATAAATACCCTAAATAGTAGCGATTGAAAAGTGGTGATTTGGGAAACAAAGCCGACAGACCAAAGGCTTTGCAGAACGCAACCCACGGCGATGGAAAACCGCGTTTGGATTCGGGCAAAAACTTGCCAGACCCGTCAATTGTCCGAACGCCTAAACCACCGACATCGGGGCGGCTGTCCATAAAATCAAGCGTTTTTTGAAGCGTATCGGCTTGAATAACCGTATCGGGGTTCAATAACAAGACATATTCAGCCGTTGATAAGCGAATTGCTTGGTTGTTAGCGGTTGAGAATCCGACGTTTTCGCGGTTCGCGATGAGCTTAACTTCGGGAAATTTCAACTGAACCATCGCTACCGAATCGTCAACGGAATTGTTATCGACAACCCACGTCTCAACCGACAGTCCTTCCGATGCTTTCCGAACGGAGAGCAAGGCTTGTTCAAGAAAATGGCGAACGTTGTAATTGACAATAATAACGGCGAGTTTCAACGGCGTTTGAAAAATTTAGAAAATGAAAAGATGGATAACGCGGCAAAAGTAAGTAAGCCGCCTCAAGTATTTATCAATTAAAAAAAGGACCCCTCAGTATTTTTCAAAATTTTCGCGTGAAAACGCTACTTTTGAGCCGTCAAAAAAAATAATCAATGCAAGAAAATACAATTGTGAGTTTAAAAAATGCTGCCATTTATCAAGGTAAGACATTGATTTTAAACGATATAAACATAACGATTTCAAAGGGAGAGTTCTCTTATTTGATTGGAAAAACGGGAAGTGGCAAGTCGAGCCTGTTGAAGGTTTTGTACGGCGCTTTGCCGCTTGAAGCGGGCGAAGGCAGTGTCTGTGGCGTCAATTTACGCCAATTGAACCGCCGTTCGATTCCTTCTTTGCGTCGAAAATTGGGCATTGTGTTCCAAGATTTTAACCTTTTGGACGACCGAAATGTGGAAGAAAATCTCCTTTTTGTCCTAAAAGCCACGGGTTGGACGAATAAAAAACAGATGCAAGAACGCATTTCGACGGTCTTATCTTCGGTCAGTTTGCCTGATTCAAAAACGCGGATGCCCCACCAATTAAGTGGTGGCGAGCAACAACGCATTGTGATTGCACGCGCATTGTTGAATCAACCCGAATTGATAATTGCCGACGAACCAACGGGCAATCTCGACCCCGAAACGAGCGACGATATTCTCGTTTTACTGCGCAACTTGGCGATTAACAGCAATACCGCTGTGCTTTTGGCAACCCACGATTACCGCATTTTGCAAAATTTCCCCGCGCGGATTATTCGTTGCCAAAATGGGCGTGTTTTGGATGAAGAGAATTTTTTAGTCTAACAATAAATGAAAAGTGAAAAACGAAAAACGAAAAATGAGAACAAAAGACAAAGTTTTCAGCAGTCGTTCTTCACTTATCACTTTTCGTTTTTCACTTATCACTTATCACTTATTTCATGATTTCAGTAAAAAACGTTGAAAAATCTTACGATACGCTTCAGGTACTGAGGGGTGTCAATTTGGACATTGCCGAAGGTGAAATAGTGGCAATTGTCGGTAAATCGGGTGCGGGAAAAAGCACCTTGTTGCACATTCTCGGCACGCTCGACCGCGCTGATAAAGGCGAAGTCGTGATAAATGGCAAAGACATCTCGAAATTGAACAACAGCCAATTGGCAGATTTTAGGAATAAAAACTTGGGTTTTATTTTTCAATTTCACCATCTGTTGCCCGAATTTTCGGCGCTCGAAAACGTTCTTATGCCCGCTTTAATTGGTGGTGGCAATGAATCGAAAGCGAAAAAACGGGCTACCGAATTGCTCGATTATTTGGGTTTATCCGCGCGTTTGACGCATAAACCAAGCGAATTAAGCGGTGGAGAAGCGCAACGCGTGGCGGTTGCCCGCGCTTTGATGAACAGTCCCGCCGTCGTTTTTGCCGACGAACCAACGGGCAATTTAGATTCCGCATCGTCGAAAGATTTGCACGATTTGCTATTCAAATTGCGCGATGATTTTAAACAAACATTCGTCATTGTTACTCATAACGACGAACTCGCGCGACTGAGTGACCGCATTTTGACGATGCAAGACGGTGTAATAAGTTATTGAAAGCTAACCATTTAGCTATTGAATAATTAAAGTTGTTTTCATAACTTTGCCTTAAATAAAAATTTATCAATCATGTTTTTCAATGCTCATAAAATATGACAACTACATTAATAGCTCAAGTTGATGATGTGACAAAATTGGAAAGTATTCTTGCTTTGTTCAAGCGTTTGCAAATACCTTTTAAAAACATGACTGCTGATGCAGTCCATGATAATGATGTTTTATGGAACTATCCAGAAACAGATTTAGATTGGCAAGCCATAAGTGTAGAAACACTGGCCAAAGATTCCGATTGGAACAGTTCGTTTGATGATCATTGGGGCGAATTGTACAACAAAACTAAAAATATTCAAATGTCATGACGTACTATAAACAAGGAGACTTGATTTTCTAAACTTTCCGTTCGACGATATGGCAGCATCTAAGCCAAGACCTTGCATTATTATTGGAGATAAACCATCGAAGTTTGGTGCTTATATCGTTGC
>JAYUKJ010000323.1:0-1327 GCA_043764555.1 Saprospiraceae bacterium | reverse complement strand
GCGCGCGCCAGACGTGAAAGCACCTTTTGCGGCGTTGGCGTTTAAGATTGTCGCCGACAAATTTGTTGGTCGCTTGATTTTCTGCCGCGTTTATTCGGGTCGTTTGGAGTCGGGTTCTTACATTTTGAATACACGGACGGGCAAGAAAGAACGCGTTTCACGTATCTTCCAAATGCACGCTAACAAGCAAATTCCGATTGATTTTCTCGAAGCGGGTGATATTGGTGCGGTAGTCGGTGTGTCTGATATTCGTACGGGTGACACCTTCTGCTCGATGGAACACCCAATCATTTTGGAATCAATGACTTTCCCAGAGCCTGTTATCTCGTTGGCGGTTGAACCAAAGACGCAGAAAGACATGGACAAAATGGGTATGGCGTTGAACAAATTGTCTGACGAGGATCCAACGTTCAAGGTTAAATACGACCAACAAACGAATCAAACAATTATCTCAGGTATGGGTGAGCTTCACTTAGAGATTTTGGTTGACCGTATGAAGCGTGAATACGGTGTTGAGTGCAATCAAGGTGCGCCGATGGTAAATTACAAAGAGGCATTGACACAAACCGTTTCTCACCGCGAGAAGTTGAAAAAACAATCAGGTGGTTCGGGTTTGTACGCCGATATGGAATTCACTTTGGGACCCGCAGACGACGAATTTTTGCAATCAGACGACTTCAAATTGGGCAAAAAACGCCTTCAATTCGAGTGGGCGATTATTGGTGGTGCGATTGACAAAAACTACGTCAAACCCGTTACGGATGGTTTCAACGCGATGATGAACAACGGTATTTTGGCGGGTTATGCGATTGATGCAATGAAAGTTCGGGTTACAGACGGTGGTATGCACTCCGTTGACTCGAAACCAATTGCCTTTGAATTGTGTGCGAAAGAAGGCTTCCGCGAGGCTGCCCCACGTTGCAAACCCATCATTCAAGAGCCGATTATGAAGTTGGAAGTTATCACACCAGAAGATTATGTCGGTGGTGTAATTGGTGACTTAAACCGCCGTCGTGGCTTGCCGAAAGGACAAGAAACACGCATGGGCGGTGCAGTTGCTATCCAAGCGGAAGTGCCATTGTCTGAAATGTTTGGTTACGTAACGCACTTACGTACCATCACTTCGGGTCGTGCGTCTTCAACAATGGAGTTCTCGCATTATCAAGAAGCACCAAAAGGCATTGCGGCTGACGTTATCGAAAAAGCAAAAGGCGTTAAAGCGTAATTATTTTTCTCGATTTATAAAAAAGCCCCGCGTAGTGATACGTGGGGCTTTTGTTTTTAGGAAAAAGGGACCCCTCAGTATAAATGCTGTTTTTGACTCATT
>JAYUKJ010000322.1:0-16161 GCA_043764555.1 Saprospiraceae bacterium | reverse complement strand
GAAACGCGGCTTTTTTACGCTTTATACTGAAGGGTCTCTTTTATTTCAAAATAGACAAATGCAATACAAAATTTGGTAAAACATCTTCTCCTGAAAGAACGTCCGTATCAAAATTTTTAAAAATTGAAACGGAACCATCCGCACGATAGACGTGCGCTTTGCCTTCAAATCGGTCAAGCAACCAGCCTAAACGCACGCCGTTGTCGATATATTCGACCATTTTCTCTTTCAAATCTTTCAAGTTATCATCAACCGATGACCGCAATTCGATGACAAAATCGGGCGGCAGTTGTGCGAACGACTGTCTTTGTTGGGGCGATAATTGTTCCCAACGTTCTTTCAAAATCCAAGTGACATCGGGCGAGCGGGTTGCGCCGTTCGGTAATTTAAAACCCGTTGACGAATCAAAGGTTTTACCCATTTTATTTTGGCGATTCCAATGCGTCACTTCATAATTTATCTCATTATTGTAGCCACCTGCTTCTGAATTGGTAGGTTCCATAATAGTAATTTTACCGTATTTGTCTTTTTCAATGCGAAAATCGCGGTGTTCCCGACAGAATTGAACAAATTCATTGTCGGTTAATGTCTTTACTGTGCGTTCGAGTACTGCTGCCATTGTTTAATTTTTATCAAAGTTAAACCAATCTCGGAGATATACCACAAATAGTTAAAAAATAATTTAAAGAGGACCCCTCAGTATAAATCACAAATTTTCACAATAGCTTGAACGAGAAAACGTTCAAAGTCCTCCAATCTGAAACGCCGTTTTGAAAAGCACTTATAATTTCAACCCCGTCGCAACGCCCAAAGAAAAAACGAGGACGCTGTTTTGTCCGTAACCGATGCCCATTTCGTAGTGCGTGAAAATGTGTTTTAAGCGCGCCGTTTTGCCATAATGCACGGACACAAAAGGTTGCGCACCCGTTTGTGTGGCATCTCCGCCAGATTCCATCCACGTGAAGCGCGTAGAAAACCATTTATCCTGAAAACATTGGTCAACGTAATAGCGTACATCACCCGCAATCGTGCGACTGTTGTAACTATTGGCGCTAAAAGTCCAGCCGTGAAGGACTGAAATGGACAGTTTTTGACTGATAGATTGCTCCAAACCCATCGAAAGCACGGGATAAAACCGTAAATGTTGCGGAAAACGCGGCGCAATGCCTTGATACTGCGCGATGCCATCCAACTGAAATTTGATAGCCGTCGTGAAGCGATTGCTACGCGGACTTTTATTGCCACGAATCTTAAAATCTGGACAATTGATTTGTCCCAAAACAGCCGTTGAGACGAACCAAAAAGCGATTAGGCAAGCGTATTTTTTTAGCATAATTAAACCCTTTTCTTACAAAACGGCGGACGCTGAACCTTTATTAAAGAATCTTTTTTTTTAACTTATCGAAAATGGGACCCCTCAGTATTTTATCAATTTTTGAGTACTAAACAATTTTTCTCAACTACTTATCTGCACTTATCTAACTGAGATTAACCGAAGAAACGGATAGGCATGGCGCGAAATACGGTGCAAATCCTCTCTTTTTTGAAAAAAAACATGAATGTCTAACCAATATATGGTACTAAATTCTTTATTTTGCTTCAAATATTATTATATATAGATTTTCATGTAAATGAACCTTAAAACCAAATCTCCGTTATTGATTCCTAATTTTTTCTTTTAATTTAATATCTATTATCGTATGAAATTTTTTATTAAACTTAGCATGCTTTTGCTTGCTCTTTGCGCAAGCGTACAACTCAACGCACAACGTAAAGTATCGGGTAAGATACTCGATGACAAAAATGAAGCCCTCATCGGTGCTTCTATTACCGTAAAAGGCACCTCAACAGGCGCTATCACGGACGTTAACGGTCAATACAGTTTGACTGTTCCAAACAATACCGCGACGTTAGTCGTTAGCTTCGTTGGCTACAGCACTAAAGAGGTGGCTGTCGGTGAAGCCACAACTCTGGATGTTGTGTTGGAAACGGGCGAAAGCTTGGCTGGCATTGTCATTGTGGGTTCACGCTCAACAGCGGCTCGAACAAAAACCGAAACGGTTGCACCTGTCGATGTTTTGACGTCAAAAGACCTTCAAGCAACGGGTCAAACGGAGCCGACTCAGATGTTACATTACGTCGTTCCATCATTCAATTCAGGTCGCCAAACGGTTGCGGATGGTACCGACCACATTGACCCTTCCACGTTGCGCGGCTTAGGTCCCGACCAAGTTTTGACACTTTTGAACGGCAAACGCCGTCATAATCAAGCGCTTATCAACATCAACGGTACAATCGGACGCGGTTCGGTCGGTACGGACATGAACGCAATTCCTTCGGCGGCGATTGACCGTTTGGAAGTTTTGCGCGATGGTGCAGCGTCTCAATACGGCTCCGACGCAATTGCGGGCGTTATTAATGTTGTCATGAAAACGGCGCCCGGAACAAGCGTTACAGGACACGTTGGCAGCTACAACACGCGCTATAATTACAATTTTAACTCAACTGACAAGCGTAAAATGACCGACGGCGAGACGGTTCAGTTGAGCGCGTATCACGGTATGGCGATTGGCAAAGGTAAATTAGGCATTGCCCTTGAATACCGTGACCGCAAAGCGTCAAACAGAACGGGTGACTTTTTAGGTTCTGTTTACTCTGGTACAACTAAGAATGCCGTTGACGACTCAATTATTAATGCAAGAGGTGGTTTTGACCGTACTTTTAATATGCAAGTAGGCAACGCGGCTTCGCGCAATCTCTTGGGTTTCATCAATTTTAGCCTGCCTTTTGGTGAGAATAAGGAATTTTACGCCAACATAGGCGGTTCTTTACGCAATGGTTCAGGCAAAGGTTTTTACCGCTATCCAAAACAAGTCTCGCAGGTAAATGCAGAATTGTATCCAAAAGGTTTTTTACCTGAAATCCACTCCACAATTGGTGACCTCTCGGCTTTATTGGGTGTGAAAGGCACAACTAACGGCGGCTGGCGTTGGGATTTGAGCAATGTCTTTGGCTCAAACAGCTTCCGCTACGACATCAAAAACACCAACAATGCATCACAATTTGCTTTGGGCAAAGCTGCACCAACTGAGTTCTACGCGGGAACACAGAAATTTGCGCAAAACACATCTAATTTTGACGTCGCTAAGACCTTAGAAGTAAAGGGCGTTGAATCGTTGAATATCGCTTTTGGTGCTGAATTTAGATTGGATAATTTCCAAATCGAAGCGGGTGAAGAAGGATCATGGAAAAACTTCGCACCAACGGCAACACCAGCGCGCGTAGGCGGTTCCCAAGTTTTCCCCGGTTTTCAGCCAGACAATGCCATCAATCAAAGCCGTACCGTTTTAGGCGCTTATGCGGACGTAGAGTCGGATATTACGGACAAATGGTTGGCAAATGCTGCCCTTCGTGTTGAAAATTACAGTGACTTTGGTGCGAATGCTGCCGCAAAATTAGCAACACGTTACAAATTCGCCGATGAATTTGTCATTCGTGGTTCGGTGAGCAACGGTTTCCGCGCACCTTCAGCTCATCAGCGTTATTTTAGTAATGTAAGCACACAATTCATCGTGGCAAACGGCGTAACAACCCCTAACAATGTTGGTACATACCGTAATGACAGTAAAATCGCGACCGCTTTGGGTATAGCACCTTTGAAAGCGGAAACATCAACAAATCTTAGCTTTGGTGTTACGTCAAAATTTGCAAACTTTTTCAGTTTGACCGTTGATGCGTATCAAATCGACATCAAAGACCGTATCGTTATCACCGGTAATATGGCACGTAGCAATGCTTTGATTAATACGCTTTTAACGGAAGGTGGTGTAGATCCTTCGGTTACGCAAGTGGCTTTCTTTACAAACGCAATTAATACCAAAACACAAGGTATTGATGCGGTGTTAAGTGCAAGTCCTAAATTGGGCGAAGGTACTTTTGAGTTTACCTTGGCGGCAAATTTCACGAGAAATGAAATTATTGGCACACCAAAAACAACGGATAAATTACCAGTTACGACATTCGGCAATATTTTCTTCAATAAATTGGAGGAATCGCGTATTGTTGTAGGTCAACCACAGAGCAAAATCGCTCAATCAATCACATATAGAAACGGTGGTTTCAACATCAATCTACGCGCCACGAATTTCGGTGAAGTAGCAGTTTGGGACAATTCACACGCCACAAGCACGGCTTTGGATGAAAATTTTTCAGCCAAAACGATTATTGACGGCACGGTTAGCTACAAATACAAAGTAACAACATTGACTTTAGGCGGCAATAACTTGATGGACATATATCCTGACAAAATCAAAAGTTTAGGCAATACATCAGACGGTCGCTTTATTTATAGCCGTAATGTGTCGCAATTTGGTTTTGGCGGTCGCTACATTTACGCGGCTTTACGCATTGATTTGTAAGTAAAATGGTATTACGGACTTCAGTCCGTGATTGCTAAATATGTACAGACTGAAAGTCAGTAAAACAAAAAAAAGCCGTTCCAATACCCATTGGAATGGCTTTTTTTTGTTTTATACTGAGGGGTCCTATTTTTTAAGAATGTGCATCAATGAATTCTCCAAAACGTTGTACTGCATCTTGAAGATTGGGCAACTGCTCTGTAAAACCTTCTGCACCGTTTCTTCTAAACAAATCCAAGACATTTTGCGCTTTTTCATCCGTTTCCATATCTAAAAAACTGGATGACAACCGCAAACTCAATACTGATGGCGCACAACCAAAAGCACGCGCGGGCAACGTGGCAATTTGGTAATTATTGAGCAGATAGGTCGCCAACTCTTGCGACGTTTTGACGCCTTTTTTAAGTAAACCTTTTCTCAAAAAATCAAAATTTGGGAACAAATAAAACGCGCCTTGCGGTCGAGGGCATAAAACACCTTTTGCCGTTAAGCCTTGCCAAATGCACGTTGAACGCAAGCCATGAATAACAGTCGATTCTTTTACGTAATTTATAACCTCTTCATCATCAAACACTTCCGACATTGTCCACTGAATTGGAGAAGCCACCGCCGACCATGTTTCACTTGCCACAGTGCCTAAGATTTTGGTCACTTCGGACATTCCAGCGGGTAAAATAGCGTAACCAATCCGCCAACCGCCGAGCGATAAATTCTTACTGATACCGCTAAAAATAACCGTTCCTTCGGGATAAAATTCGGCAATTGACGTGTGTTTTTTACCCTCAAAAGTCACCATGCCGTAGATTTCATCGCTCAAAACAAGGATGTTTTCCTGCCGACAATACGCCGCAATTTCTTTCAATAAATCGACCTCAATCATCCTTCCCGTTGGATTATTAGGGCTGTTTAATAGCAATAAACCACGCTTATGTCCTTTGAATTGCGCCGTTTCCCACGTTTTTTTGATGTTTTCCAAAGTCAAAGCGTAGCCTTCGTTGGCAGTTGACGGTATCCAAAACGCTTTTTTTCGCAGCAAAGTTGCCTGTGGTTCGTAGGACACCCAAGAAGGCGTCGGCAACAACAAAGCTCCGTCTAAAATCATTTGAACGGCATACAGTAACAACTTACTGCCAGGCCCAATCGTCACTTGAGCGGCAGAACACGGCAAATTGAAGCGATTTTGATAGAATTCAGCTACCGCCGTCCGCAATTGTGGCAAACCATGCGTCGGCAAATACTCTTTTCGATGCACGTTGCGCGTCAAAGCAGCTTGCAACAACGGATGAACGGGAAAACGCGACTCGCCAAAGCCTAAATGAAACACATTTTCGCCCGCCGCCCACAGCTCTTTTACGCGCTCATTAATGGCAAGCGTAGGTGAATCTTTGAATTGACTGATAAATAATTTGTTAAGCATTTTAGCTGAATTTTGAATTTTCTAATGAGCGCAAAGGTCATTTTTTAAGGCTAAAACAGGCGTTTTATAGTTAAAAAATTCAAAAAAACGGTTTTATACTGAGAGGTCCTTTTTTTTTTGAAACCCTACACAATTTCTGTTTTATGCTTTATCACATAGAAACATAGGAGATTTCACATAGGTTCACATAGAAATTCCCACGAAAACCTATGTGAACCTATGTGAAATCTCCTATGTTCCTATGCGATAAAAGAAAAAACGTTTTTATGTAGGGTTTCAAATTTTTTTTAAAAAATAAACCCGATAATCCTCAAATTCTTAATTTTTAATTTTTAATCCTAAGAACCTGTAACATTCTTATTTTGCAGTCGTCGAGTAGTTATACGAGCCAAGAAAAAGCTACAATCAATGAATTTTGAAGAACTAACCAAGGGTGTTAAAAATAAATTGTACCGTTTTGCATTGCGCATAACGGGCGACAATGCGGAAGCCGAAGATGTCGTGCAAGAGGTCTTTATCAAGGCTTGGCAGCGGCAAGAAGACTTGCCAAATATTCTAAATGTGGAGGCGTGGTGCATGACTTTGACCAAAAATTTATCGCTTGACAAATTGCGCTCAAAACATCGGCGAACGGAAGAAATTGGCGAAATACTGCAATTAACTGATTCACAGTCAACACCTTATGAAAAACTGGCGGGTAATGATATGATAAACAAAATCCGAAATTGGCTTAACGATTTGCCTGAAAAACAACGACTTGTGATGCATTTAAGAGACATTGAGGACAAAACGTATGACGAAATTTCAACCATTTTAGAAATGCCGATGCCGCAAGTAAAAGTGAATTTGCACAGGGCAAGAACGGCGATTAGAGAACGGATTTTAGAAACCGAAATTAAATAGTATTACGGACTTCAATCCTTGAGCTAAGTAGTTAGGCTAAAATAATCGACATAAACTTTCCAAAAGTTTTAAACTTTTGGAAAGTTGAACACATTGATAATCAATATTTTATGAAATTTTTAAAAATGTCGATCATTTCACTCTTACTACTTAATAAAAGAATTAAGATAAAAAATATTCGTGGACTAAAGTCCGTGATACAATTAAAAATAAATAAAATGACGACTAAATTAATCAACAAATTGCTTTTAAAATACTTCGACGGCGAAACAAGCCTCCAAGAAGAAGCTATACTGAGGGGGTACTTCAGAAGCGAAAATATTGATGCACAATTCATTAAATACAAACCGCTTTTTCTTTTTTTTAACAAAGAAAAAAACGTTGAAATTAGTAATGAATTAACTAATAAAATTGACACTATTTCTAACGAAAAAGTAGTTGAAATTAATGATGAATTAATCAATAAAATCAACATTAATTCTATTGAAAAAACAATTAAAAATAACGATAAATTAGCTAATAAAACGGCGGTCAATTCTAATAAAAAACGCTATAAAATGCACGTTGCTAAAAGCAATTTTTATTGGTTAAAAATAGCGGCATCCGTTGCATTTTTAATTGTTGGTAGTTATTCTATTACACAACAATTTAAGCGTAAAAATGCGCCACAAATTGCTGTAAATCAACCCGTTAAGAAAAAAGCGAAAGTCATTATTTTGGATGAAAGCACCGACCCTGAATTGGCTTTTGCGGAAGTTGAAAAAGCCTTATTAATGGTGTCCAAAAACATGAAAAAAGGAACGGATGAAACAACCGAAAGTTTGCAAAAAATAAAGAGCGCAACTAAGGTTATTAACCAATAAAATTTTACGCATTTTTAGTGCGTAAATCTATTAAATCATAGCTATTAATTAAAACTTTTTTAAGCAATGCTGGCAGCTAAAAAAAGTATTAATTGATTTAATCTATTCTCTCAAATTAAATTGACTACTAAATAAATAAAAAAATGAAGAATAAAATCATTGCTTTTATCACATTAAACGTCTTGTTTTTTACCCCGATTTTAGAAACAATTGGCGTAAAAACAGTCACGCAATTGTCGGCTCAAACGGACGCTATTACGCGTTATTTTGATAAATATTTGGAAGATGAAAACTTTACGGTCGTCTATATCACGCCCAAAATGTTTCAGATGATTGCCAAACTCGACTTGAAAGATAAGGACGCAAAAGACGTAAAAGAAGCCTTACAAGACCTAAAAGGCTTGCGGATTCTGCAAACAGAGGTCAATCCCGCGCAACGTTACAAAGAAGTGGTGTCTCAATTTAGCGCCGCCGAGTACGAATTACTCATGACCGTCCGCAGCAAGGGTGAAAATGTGCGCTTTTGGACCAAAGAATCGAATAACGTTATTTCAGAATTACTCATGCTCGTCGGTGGTCAAAAAGAATTCACTTTAATCAGTTTTATTGGCAACATCAACTTAGATAAAATTGCCAAACTCGCCAATAATTTAAAGGTCGATGGCGCTGAACATTTAAACAATTTGAAAAAGAATTAAATCGAGAAATGAAAAATAGGACCCCTCAGTATAAAACCTCTTTTTGGGCATTTTTTACCGCATTTTAAACGGTCATATTTTATATCTCATACACTATATTTCATATTTCATATTTCATACTTCATACTTCATACTTCATACTTCATACTTCATACTTCATACTTCATACTTCATACTTCATACTTCATACTTCATACTTCATATTTTAAAAACTTATCCAATGAAAAAGCTACTTATTTTTATGGCATTTATCGCCATAAGCCAAGCTGTAATGGCTCAAACAGCAAGCCTTGACCGCTTCATTCGGAAGCACAAACGCACGGCCGAAGGCGACAAAGTGGATATGACAATCCCCGGATTTGTCGTCCGTTTCGGTGCGCGTTTTATCGACAAAGAAGACCTTGAAGGCGTCGATATTCGGCGAATTAGCCGCAAGATTGACGAACTTCGCGTCGTCACTTTTGAGAAAGCCGCCAAAATTCAACACGCTGATTATCAGCAACTTATGACAGACGTCAAGGCCGAAAATTTTGAAGAATTGATGAGTGTTCGAGAAAAAGGCGGCGAGCGCGTGAACGTTATGCTCCGCGAGCGCAAAGGGTTTATTGAAGACATTTTAATCATCGTTAATGACGAAGACCGTGCGTTTACATTAATCAATTTGGCGGGCAAATTCACGATGGCAGACATCAATAAAATAATGGAAAAAGTGGATTTTAATTCAACAAAAAAAAACAGTAAATAATGATTGGACAGCATTTACGTAAGCATTTGCGTAAATATTTGTGTAAATATTTGCGTAAATATTTGCGTAAATATTTTTGCAAGTAACTTTATTTGTCTCTATATTTCATCAAGTATTAAATTTCTTGAACCGCCATCAGCGTACATTAATAAGCCTTTTGTCCTTGACAAAAGGCTTTTTTTGCTAAAAAAACGGCTTTATACTGAGGGGTCCCTTTTTTCTAAAAAATTTGTAACTTTGCTTTATGAAAGAACTAAAAGACTTGCCGATTGGTGTTCAAACCTTCAAAAAAATGAGGGAGAACAATTATGTGTATGTTGACAAAACGGCGCACATTTACGACCTTGCCCGACAGCAAGGTGCGTACTTTTTGTCGCGTCCGAGACGATTTGGTAAGTCCCTCACTATTTCTACTTTTAAGGAATTATTTGAAGGTAATCGCGCGTTATTCAATGGTTTATGGATAGAAGATAAATGGGATTGGTCGAAAAAAAACCCCGTAATTCACATTTCGTTTGCGCAGGCGGGTTACAAAACATTGGGTTTAGAAAATGCTATTTTGTATGAACTAAAAGAATTAGGTAAACAGTTTGACATTGGTTTTTCGACCAATGGTTTTAGTCTTCAGTTTAGAGAATTGATTCAAAAATTGCATGAAAAACATGGCGGCGTTGTTATTTTGATTGATGAATACGATAAACCCATTATTGATTTTTTGGAAAGAGGAAAGTTGGAACAAGCAAGAGAAAATCAAAACATTCTAAAAACCTTTTTTTCGGTGTTAAAAGACGCTGAAGAATACCTTCGATTTTTGTTTATTACTGGTGTTTCTAAGTTTGCAAAAGTGTCGATTTTTTCTGATTTGAATCACTTGTCTGATTTAACACTTAATCAAAATTACGCAACTATTGTTGGTTATACGCAAGAGGAATTGGAGCAAAATTTTGGGGATTTTATCAAGACAGCAAGTCTGGATTTAGGTTTAAATCGGACTGATTTACTGTCTAATCTGAAAACGTGGTATGATGGGTTTAGTTGGGACGGTAAACAGTTGTTGTACAACCCTTTCGGCATACTTAATTTCTTTAATAATAGAGCTTTTCGCAATTATTGATTTACAACTGGTACACCAACTTTTTTGGTTACGTTGATGCGTGAACAAGAACAATTTACTTTTGACAATAAGAAAATTAATGATGTTTTTTTAGAGAAAACCAACATAGATTCATTAGATATAGTGTCGGTTATGTTTCAAACGGGTTACCTAACTATTAAAGAATTGGATGTCATGACGGGTGACATATTGTTGGATTACCCAAATAAAGAAGTTCGGGATAGTATGTATCAATTTATTTTGGACGATTTGGCTAAGAATCCCAATCGAGAATCATCACAAGTTACGGTTCAAGAAATGAGTAAAGCGTTTAAAGACAACAATTTAGACATGGTGAAATTAATTATTAATACGTTGTTTTCTGATTTGCCCGCTCAATTGTACCAAGGCAATAAAGCCGAAAATGCCGTGGACAAAAAGCGTGAATTGGCGCTGTCGGAACGCTTTTTTCACAGCATTATTCATTTGGTTTTCAAATATTTAGGCGTTTTTATTGACAGTGAAGTTTCCACATCACTCGGACGGGCGGATAGTGTTGTTCAAACCGCAACGCATATTTATATCTTTGAATTCAAATACAATCGAAGCGGAAAAGCGGCGATGATGCAATTAGAAAAGAACAATTACGCGGATAAATACCGTCTTTCGGGTAAAAAAATAATCGGCATTGGTGTTAGTTTTAGTCATATTTCACGACAAATCAATGGATGGACGCTGAAAGAATTGAATTAGAATAAAAAATAGGACCCCTCAGTATAAAAGCCGTTTTTGACTTAAAATGAGTCAAAAACGGCTTTTACACTGAGGGGTCTTCTCGAACTCAAAACGAGAAATTATTTATTAATTTTAGCTTTAACGACTTCAAAAACCATCGGTAAAACCGACACCGCAATGATGCCTAAAACGACCAATTCAAAGTTCTTTTTGACGAATTCTAATTGACCGAAGAAGAACCCTAAAAGCGTCAAACCCACAACCCAAAGAATCGCGCCGCCGATGCAATAGCCGATGTATTTCCGATATTCCATCGCGCCGATGCCCGCAACAAATGGGGCAAATGTCCGCACAATTGGGACAAAACGCGCCATAATCACGGTTTTTCCGCCATGCGTTTCGTAAAACGCTTCGGTTTTCGTCAAATATTCTCGTTTCAAAAAACGTTTCAAAAGTGGATTATCCGATTCAAAAAGTTTACTGCCGATGAATTTTCCCATAAAATAATTGACATTATCGCCCATCAAAACGGCAACAATCATCAAGGGAATCATCACCCAAATGTTCAAAATACCCACTTTTGCAATCGTTGCACCGACGGCAAAAAGCAAGGAGTCACCGGGCAGAAAAGGCGTAACGACCAATCCCGTTTCGCAAAATAAAATCAAGCAAATGAGGAAATAAGAAAGCGTTTGGTAGTTCAAGAAGAAACTCTCGACGTGCTTGTCAAGGTGCAGAAATAAGTCGATAAAAGAAGTCATTAGATTTAATTAGAAAATTGATTGTAATTGGAAGTTGATAAATCGTTGGATACTCTATTTCAATTACTGATTAAGCGTAATTTCAAAGTTTTTAAAACTGATAAGTAAATCGGTATTTTTAAAAAAATCTAAGCCTAATACACCGTGAATTTCCAGTAATAGATTATTTGCTAAAAAATCATAAGAACAAATTTCCATATTTGTTCGTGTTATGTCCAATGACTTAAATTTATCGGTTTTAAAAACGTAGGCTTCAATATTGCCTTTTCCCGTTTCTAATTCCACTGTTTTAATCGCATCTTTCAAATCATAGCCCGCCAGAAGCATTGTTGACAAATCGATTACGGTATGAGATGCGCCCGTATCCAATGCTAACGAGATTCGGTCGGCACCAAGAAGACCTTTTACGATGATTAAACTGTCTTCGTCTAATATTTGAAATTTATGTACACTCATAGCCAGAATTTTCTGCCTTTAGGAATTTCACCCGTGTAAACGCAGGTTGTTGTCTCAAAAGCGCGTTTCAATTCACGTGCTTTGTAGGCAATTTCTCTTTTGTCTTTGCTGTGAAAAATCAAAACACCCGCAATAAGTTGACTGACAATAGCCATTTCAACCTCAGGTTCACGCAATTCGGGATTGCCGATTAGTACCCATTCGTTCGGGTATAACTTTTTAATTACTTCAAAATTTAAAATCTCGTTTGCCATAATTATTGAATTTTAATGCAAAGATAAGTCTTTTAAACGGTTAAACGGTACATTTTACGCTCGTTTCGATTTTTCCCAAACGACCGACTGACTACCCGCAATCAAACGCCCCAAACCGCGATAGACGGAATAATTCATCATGCAGAAATAGTAAGGCACGTAAAACGCCTTGACTTTTAGTTTCATTTGCTCGAAAATCCAACCGAGTAAGGCAGCTGCGTAAAACACGATTTGTAGCCCGAACAACACGTTATATATGGTGTGTCCAAAACCCGCATTTTCCGCGTCGGAGGGACCCCTCAGTATCAGCCAATTAAAAAGGAAAATAAGCGGCAAAGCCAACGGTGCAAGCGTCCAACGCAACACCCGATGCGACCAATATTGGAACGACAAAACGCCGTATTTGAACGGATTCAACAGGCTGCGCAAACGCCAGACGGCTTGCAAACCACCCGCCGAAATGCGAATTTTACGCTTCAATTCCTCTTTTACATCGGCAGAATGACCTTCAACGGCGTAGGCTTCGGCGTCATAAACAATCCGAAAACCGCGCTTTGCAATGCGCATTGTCATGACAAAATCTTCGATTAACGTGTCTTTTTCAACGGGTTCGTACAAATCCGTGCGAACCGAAAACAATTCACCCGCCGCACCGACGGCCGAATAGAGCTGCGAATCCCATTTTTTCAGCAGCGATTCGTACTTCCAATAAATGCCTTCGCCCGCACCACTTGCGACGCTTGACATTTCGACGCGTTTTTCGCCCGCAATCGCACCGACGGTCGGGTCGGCGTAGTGCCGCACCATTTTCCAAACGGCTTCGGGATTCAAATCCGTATTGGCATCCGTGAAGACAACAATCGGCGTATGGACGAACGGCATGACACGCTCAACCGCCGCAATTTTGCCGCGCCGCTCAGGTTGGTGGAACAATTCGATTTTATAACCCTCGGGGTTTGGGAAATTTATGACCTTGTCGGGCGTCGAATCGGTCGAACCATCGGTCACAAAAACGAAGTGAATTTTATTTTTCGGATAATCCAAAGCGAGTGAATTACGGATTTTATCCTCAATCCAGCGCTCCTCATTGTAAGCAGCAACCATAAAAGTCACTTTGGGCAAGTCCGCATCAGGGATGTTAGAAAGCGGCGACGGCGGTGTTTTTTTGAGTTTAACGAGCAATCCCAAAAGGATGCCGTAACCGACATAACTGTAAAAAACGATAAAAAGTAGCGCCCAAAAAGCGATTATTAGAATGTTTGTGGATAAAAAAGCCATGCAGAAGTTTAAATTTTCTCAAAGATGAAATGAAATGACGAATGAGGGATTGTGAATTATGAGCAGCTCTTCGATGGCTAATTGCAGATAAGTCACAATCAATAATGTCCACAAAAGTAGGAAGGTTTGGCGAAATCACAAATATTGTCACGATTTCTGATTTTTTTTCTGATGAAGATAAAAATAAATCCGTGACAGCCGTTTTGAGAAATAACAATCAATTTAAGATTTATTAACATCTAAAAACTAACATTTTTTTTTAATTAAATTAAGATATAGCATTTAATTTGATACTTTAAGTTTCAACTAACTTGCGTTTTATGCTTGTTATTTAAAATTACTACTTAAAACCACCTTTTTTGTACCCATTTATTAGGTAGCTCAATTTTCAGTAAAGTTGGGTCTGGCAACGGAATGTTATGAACAAAATTAAAAAAAATGTGACGAGATTTCGGAAAAAAATTTGGAGAAATGAAAAACCCCCGTATCTTTGCAGCATGTTAAACAAAGGTCAGTAAGTTTAACTGCTTCAAATCGAATCCTCCCAACCGATACGAGCCTGACCATAAATTACAAACAATTTTATATTCAACCGAAACGTACTTTTTTTGAAGACTTACTTCCAATCGAGCAGACCATGAACATGGTAATTATGAATTGCTTTCCTCCCGTAGCAAGAATGAGCTTGACAGTTTCGGACCATCAAACTTCAACGACTTTACAACAGTCTGCGACCTCACTAATGGGGATGGCTTGATGCATTTAGAAATCTTTTTTAGCAAACGTACTACGACACTTTACACAATGAAGAAAGCAAACATTCTCATCATCGAAGACCACGAAGCAGTGCGTCTCTTACTTGGTTTAACTTTCAAAAAAGAATACCACGTTGTAACGAAACGCGACGGTATCGAAGGTTTAGCATGGCTATCGGCAGGCAATATGCCCGACCTTATCATGCTCGATATGCAGATGCCACGGCTTAATGGCTTGGAATTCCTACGCCAACTTAGGTCAACTGGCTTTTTTGCACAAATCCCCGTTTTGCTTATTTCGGGTAACGACGATGCGGCTGAAAATGCGCAGGTCTTCAACTTGGGCATCGTTGATTTTATTCCAAAACCATTCAATCCCGTCTCGTTGCGGGAAAAAGTGGTGGCTATTTTGGCAAAAATGCCCATGGCGGCTTAGTCAACGCTACCGTTTTAATACACTATAATCGACATCTAACAAACGTTTTTTTATAATCACTTTACCAAAATTTACTTTTTTTTGCTATGACTCAAACTCTACCAACAATCAGACTGAAAGTTAAAGAACTCATCCTCCTCAATGTTCCTTGCATGGCAGAAACTTTATATTCTCCTTTTGCTGAATACAAAGTGCGTCCGCTCAATACCGTTCAATCCAACGTGTGTTTCACGCAAATGTTGACCATTTCTCGCGCCGAAGAAGTGCCTTACGCCATCGTTTCCGACTATAAATTGTTGGCTTTCAATGACTTCGCATTCGTTCGCGCTTTCCGCAAAAACGTCCTTGTTGCCAACGTGCCAATCGTGGCTGTAGCGGATGAACAAGACGTTATCGATTTCAAAGGTGTTATGGCTTCAGGCATCGACGATTGCTACAGGATGCCCGTTGACTTCGACGCCGTTAAAGAACGTATTGAATTTTTACACAATAATAAAGCGCAATTATCTTCGGTCGATTTGACGAACACCGACGTTTTACACGTCAAAATCTCACCTTTCAAGCGCGTTATCGACGTTTTAGGCGCGTCGGCTGTTTTGTTGTGCGCAAGTCCATTTTTGATTTTGACGGCAGTTTTGATTAAATTGGAATCAGGCGGACCGATTATTTACAAATCAAAAAGAAGCGGCACGGGTTACCAAGTTTTCGACTTCTTGAAATTCCGTTCGATGTACGCGGATGCCGACAAGCGTTTGAAGGAAATCGAACACCTCAATCAATACGCCGACAACGGCGACGGCAACACACCAACGTTCATGAAGGTGAAAAACGACCCGCGCATCACGCGCATCGGTCGCTTTATCCGCAAAACGTCGATTGATGAATTGCCACAATTGATTAATGTGTTGCGCGGTGATATGTCCTTGGTTGGCAATCGTCCTTTGCCACTTTACGAAGCCGAACAATTGACGAAAGAAGATTGGGCATACCGTTTTCTCGCGCCCGCAGGCTTGACGGGTTTGTGGCAAGTAAGCAAGCGCGGCGGCGACGATATGTCAGCCGAAGAACGCATTGCCCTTGACGTGACGTATGCACGTGAAAATTCGTTTTGGTTCGACTTGAAATTGTTGTTGAAAACACCGTTTTCAATGATTCAAAAAGAAAATGTTTAGTTTTCGATCATAGTATGTTGGTTTGGGCGGCGGGGTTTTCCCGCCGCTTTTTTTATGTCGTGAAGAGCCGTAGAGATTTGACAGCCTTGAAAAATCGTCAAATCTCAAAAAATACTGAGGGGTCCTATTTTTCCGTAGAATTGCGTAGATTTGCTTTTTATTTTCTTCTAATTCATT